>NZ_JBPQTW010000051.1:0-34928 GCF_051386535.1 Streptomyces sp. URMC 127 | reverse complement strand
CCGCCGCGGATGACAGCGAGCGCCTGTTCAGCGATCCGCTGGCGGATCAGGCGGCGGGGCTCGCGGCCCTTGCCGTCGGCATACCGGTGGTGTTCCTGGTGGTGCGCTGGTGCGGCCGGCGCCCGGCGGGGACGGTCAGCTCGGTGCGCGGCCGGATGCGCTGGGGGTGGCTGGGCCGGTGCGCGGCCGTGGCGTTTCCCTTGCTGGCCCTGCAACTGGGGCTGCTGGTGGCATGGGAATGGGTCGCGGGCGGCGGCGGAGAGGACGGGTTCTCGTTCCCGGGCTGGCCTGCGTTCCTGCTCGCAGTCGCCGCCTTCGGCGTCCTGGTGCCGTTCCAGGCGGCGGCCGAGGAGTTCGTCTTCCGGGGGTGGGTGACCCAGTTCTGCGGCGGCTTCCTGCGCTCACCGTGGCCCGGCGTCGTCGCCGGTGCGCTGCTCTTCGCCCTGGCCCACGGGGTGGGTCAGGTCTCCGGGTTCGTGCTTCTCGTCTACTCGGCGCTGTGGTGGGGCTGGCTGGTGATCCGTACGGGCGGGCTGGAGGCCGTGATCGCAATCCACACGGCCAACAACCTGCTCACCTTCTGGCTGGCCGCGGCCGCCGGACAGCTCTCCGACACCTCGACCGCGGCCGACGCGCCCTGGCAGGCTCTCGTCCTGGAAGCCGTCTTCGCACCGGCCTACTGTCTGATCGTCGCCCGCCTGGCGATCCGGCACAAGATCGAGGACCGGTCCTCCCCCGCGGGCGACAAGGCCGGGCCGCCGCCCGGCGTGGTGGTGCCCGGCCACGACCGGCCGTAGCCTTTCACGGTCGGCCGGGCGCGGGGCGAGGCCGGGGTCCGTCCGGACGGCGCGGTCAGGCGGCCCCGCACGAGGAGGGACGGGTGACCAGCCTCCGGTGCTTGCCGACGAGGACCACGTCCCAGTACTGGTCCGCGTATCCGATGCCGACCGCCACCGTCTCCCGGTTCATCAGTCCCTTGTAGAAGTCGTTGCCGGGGTCCGGGTCGGTGGCCATGTCCGCGAAGTAGCCGTCGTGGTTGTAGCCGTGGAACAGGTACTCGAGGATGTGGGAGGAGAAGACGTTCGCGTCGTTCAGGCGGCTGCGCAGGTCCCGTCCGTCGCTTCCGGTCGGGGTGAGCCGCCCCGACCGGGCCATGTCGCGGGCGTGGCGGCGGGCCACGTCGGAGACGGGCTCCGAGACCAGCAGCGACGCGAGCCCCCGGTGCGCGCGTTCCTTGTTCACCTCGCACACGATCCGGTCCACGTTCGGGTAGTAGGCGCGCGGCGCGGCCCTGGGCACGGCACGGCCCCCGGCCACGGGGCCGTCCTGCGGCCGGGAAGGCGCCGCGTGCACGGTCGTGGTCCCGGCGAGCAGGACGGCGGACAGGGCCGCGGCCAGGAGGGACGCGGGGACGGCGGCGCGTCGCGCGCCGTGCTTGCAGCTCGATGCGGTCATGCCCGGCACAACGTGCGCCCCGGCGCAGGGTTTCGCTCCGATCCGGAAAGACGCCTCTGCATCACCCCGGACGCAGGGAAGCCGGACCCACTCCTGGCAGTCCTGACGTCAGCTCGTCCCTACGCCTACCCTGCGGAGAGAGCGTGTTCTCGGGGGAGGGAGCGGCCGCGGGTGGACGACGGGTTGGCCATGCGGATCCGGCTGTTCCGTGAGGGCGGTCACGTCCCGGGTGACGTGGTGGAGTTCGTCGTGGCGGAGCTGCGGCTCCTCGCCGGTGCGGGTCTGAGCGTCACCGAGGACTCCGCCGGCATGCTGACGAGCCACCTGATGATGGCTCTGACCCGCTCGGTGCGGGGTGAGCCAATGCATCAGGACCCGATGGACGCGCAGGTAGCCACCGAACTGGCCAATCGCCCAGGGGCCTTGGCCGCCGCCCGTTCCCTGGCGGCCCGGGCTCACGCGGCACTGGGTTGCCGGTTGCCGGAGTCCGAGATCGGTTTCCTGGGCATGCATCTTGCCGTCCTGTCGCACCGCGCGCCCCCGGCTGCTCCACGATCCGGACCGGACGGGAGGGAAGGTGAGGTCTGCCCATGACGAGGATCCTCACAGGCGGGCTCGGCAAGTCCGAGGTCGCGCACGCCGTCCGTGAACTCCGCCTGCCCGGCGTCGAAGTGGCTCTCTCCAGCGACATGGACGCCGCCGTGCGGCTCGCCGGCAGGCAGGCCGACTACTACCTCGGCACCTGCCACACCGGGGCGGGGGCGTCCTTGGGCGTCCTGGTCGGCCTGCTGGGGAGCGCCGCCTGCCACACGTTCGGCCGTTCCGTTCCGTCGGCAGACGAGGTGGCTCCCCTGCTGGCGAACGGCGTGAAGGTCTTCGGCTTCGCCGTCGACCGCATCGACGCCATGGTTCCGGTCGTCGTACGCGCCATCGCGGGAGCCCGCTAGCCGCCGGCCGCTCCGGGAGGTGTCCGTCCGGTGCCAGCCGTCACCGCCTTCTCCGTCACCGCCTTCTCCGGCACAGCCGCCGCAGCCACCACAGTCACCGCAGCCGCTTCGCCCGTGAGCTTCACCCTCGGCCAGCAGCTGACGGTCATCGCCGTGTGCGCCCTGACGGCCTGCGTCGCTCAGCGCGCGGTGGCCGTCTTCAACGACGGCGTCCGTCCGTTCCTGCTCGACTTCGTCCGCGGCCGGTCGGCGCGCGGGGCCGTCGCGACCGTGTCGTTCGGCCTCTCGGCGGGCTTCGTCTTCGGCCTGGGCGCCCCGCTGGCCCTGGCGACCGGTGTGCTCAACCCGTGGCTGCTCTTCCTGCCGACCGACGTGCTCGGCCTGCTCTCACCGAGACGGTGGCTCGCCGCCCTGGCCGGCGCTGCCTGGGGCGCGGTGGTGGTCTTCGGCCTCGCCGGTGCCGACTCTCTTGCGCACCGGCTGCCGGTGGACTTCATCAGCGCCATGCGGCACATGGCGACGCCGGTCCTCTACCTCTTCACCCTGTTCCCCGTCCTGGCCGTCACCCGTCAGTTCGGCAGGCTCAGCGGTGCCGTGTGCGGTGCGGCCGAGCTGGCGCTGGTCGTGATGTCCCTGAAGCTGTGGCCGGACGTCTTCCCCGGCTCGGTCGCCCTGGCCGCGGGCGTGCTGCTCCTCACCGGCCTCGCGCTCCACCGCGACCTCGCGCACCGCCGCCGGGCCGGGCGAGCGGATGAGGTGACCGGGCAGGAGCGGCGCGCCGGTGCCGAAGACGCCGCCGCGCCCGTGCCCGACCTGTTCCGTGCCGGCGCCGGCCGGCTGCGGGCGCACCTGCCCTCGTTCATGCTGCTGGGCGCCGGGATGTGCCTGCTGGCCCGGACCCATGTCTTCGGCGGGGGCGAGGCCGGCGTCTTCCTGGTCGCCAAGGGTGATTACGGGGCCGCGGCCCAGGCCGACTTCTACCGGGCCCTCGGTTTCATCCCCCTGATCGCCATGACCGCCCTGGCCTCCGGTGCGTACGGCATCGCGGGCTTCACGCTCGTCTATCCCGTCGGATACCTCGTGCCCGGCCCCTGGCCGGCGGCAGCCGCCGGCGCCGCGCTGCTCGCCGCCGAGGTCACGGCGCTGTCCTGGGCCGGGCGGGCGCTCGGCGGCCTGCCCTCGGTCCGCGACTCCTCCGAGCACCTGCGGAGCGCCATCACCAAGACCCTGCACCTGGCGCTCCTCTTCGGCTGCCTGACCGCGGCGCAGGCCATGGCCGGCGGGCTGGGCATCCTGCTCGTCGGCGGGCTCTACCTGGTCAACGAGGCAATGGGGCATCCCGTGCCGAAGACGGCCGCGGCACCGGCGGCCGTGCTCTCGGCGGGGATCGTCCTGAACCTCCTCTTCTGGCTGCACCTGTTCACGCCGGCCGCACGATGAGCCCGCGCGCGGACGGCCTCCCGGCGGCGAACAGCTCTCCGTGCGCCGTGCGGACCGTCTCCGGCCTGCTGCCCGTCTCCGGCGTCCGGGGCCCGGTCCTGCCCCACGAGCACCTCGCTCTCGACCTGCGGCGCCGGGGCGGCGAGGGCGCCGTCCTCGACGGCCGGCACACCGGCCTGATCGCCGCGGAGCTCACCGGCCTGCGCGAGCGGTTCGGGCTCGCGCTGGTCGTCGACCAGACCTGCCGCGGCATGGGACGCGACCCCGGAGCCCTGCGCCGCGTCTCCGCCGCCGCGGGTATCGCCGTGGTGGCGTCCACCGGCTGGTACTACGGGCCGTTCCTTCCGTCCCGGGTGGGCCGTGCCCATGTCGACGGCCTCGTCGGCACGCTGGTCCGGGAGATCGAGGAAGGCATCGGCCCGGCGCGGATCCTGCCGGGACTCATCGGGGAGACCGGCAGCAGCGGCGACCGCCCCTGCGCGCCGGAACGCAAGGCGCTGGCTGCCGCTGCCCGGGCGGCCGTCCGTACCGGGCTGTCCGTCGCCACGCACGCCCGGCTCGGGCGCGGCGGTCCGGCGCAGCTGGCCCTCCTGACGGCCGAGGGGCTAGCCCCCGAGCGGATCGCGATCGGGCACCAGGACCTGCTCGACGCCCCGGCCGTCCACCGCCTGCTCGCCCGCGAGGGGGCGTACGTCGCCTTCGACACCGTCGGCAAGACCGCGTACCGGAGCGACACGGCGCGCCTGCGGCTCCTGCTCGCCCTTCTCGACGCCGGGTACGCCGACCGCGTCCTGCTCTCCTGCGACGTCTCCCGCCACGCCTACCTGACCGGCCTCGGCGGAACGGGGTACGGGCACCTGTTCCGCACGTTCCTCCCGCGCGTACGGGCAGCGGGAGTCGGTGACGACCTCGTGGACCTCATGACCCGCCGCAACCCGCTCCGCTTCCTGACCGGCGCCGTCCGGGACGCCCCGGCAGGTCCGGCGTCCGGATGACAGCCCGGCCGTCAACGGCCGGCCGCCACCGGCGCGCCCGTGCGGGCATGCCCACCGGGATCCGCGAGATCGCCGTGATCGCCAGGGGCTACGGGGCGGCCGCGGGCTCGCGCGCTCAGCCCGGCAGCGGCTCCGCCGCGCCCCGGAGCAGGTCCGTCGCCACCGTCTCCACCAGCCGTGCCGCCTCGCCGAGCGACGCGCGGACCGGATCGCTGAGGCCGCGGACGACGTCGGGCTCGTCGCCGCGCATGCGCACCAGCGGCTCGCAGCCGACGAGGACGACGCGCGGGAAGGCCGCGCCTTCCCAGCCGGCCAGCTCGCGCGCGGTGGCCAGGACCTTCACCGGGTCCATGCCGTGCGCCTCGGGGGCGGCCGGGGCGAAGTCCGGGCCGGTGCCGTCGACGTCCAGGACGTACAGGGTGCCCGGGGTGCCGCCGCGCGGTGCGGCGTCGACCAGGACGGCGGCGGCGTAGCCGTCCAGCAGCCGGTAGACGAGGTCCATGCCGCGGATGCCGAAGTCGGCGGCGTCCACGCCGTCCGGCAGCGGGCGGGCGCGCAGGGCGTTGATCACTTCCGGGCCGAAGCCGTCGTCGGCGAGGAAGATGTTGCCGATGCCGGCGACGAGGACGCGCCGGGGGGCCGGAGCCGGGGCCGTCACGGTTGCTGTCCGCGGGTATCGCGGACCGGCCGGCCGCGCAGCCGCGAGAGCCGGTCCAGGCGTTCGTCCGTACCGGGCGCGGGCCGCTTGCGGACGAACGCCGAGCGCAGGGCGTGGTACGGGGCGTCCGGTGCGAAGAAGGCCGCGCGCATGTGCTGCAGTTCGCCGGCGCGGTACGCGGCGAGCGGCTTGGTCTGCTCGTCCCGTTCGCGGGCCGCCTTCTTCGCGGCGATGCGGGCCGCCATGTCGGTGTGGCGGGTGAGTTCGGCGGCCATGCCGGCGACGGTGCCGGCGAACTCGCCGGGCGAGGCGGTCACCAGGCGGTCGACGAGGCCCTGGGTGAGGGCGCGGGCGGCGCTGACCGGTGCGGCCTGGTCCATCAGGGCCGCGGCGTGTCCGGGGCCGACGCGGCGGGGCAGGGTGTAGGTCCAGTACTCGGAGCCGTACAGGCCCATGAGGCGGTAGTGCGGGTTGAGGACCGCGCCGTCCCGGCACCACACCTCGTCGGCGGCGAGCGCCAGCATGGCTCCTCCGGCGGCGGCGTTGCCGGCGAGGGCCGCGACGACGATCCGGTCGGTGGTGGTGAGCACGGCCTCGACCAGGTCGTCCATGGCGTTGATGTTGGCCCAGGACTCGGCGGCGGGGTCGGCCGCGGCTTCGATGACGTTGAGGTGGATGCCGTGGGAGAAGACGTCGCGTTCGCCGCCGAGCACCAGCAGGGAGGTCGGGCGGCGGCAGGCCTGGCGGTAGGCGTTCAGCAGGCGGCGGCAGTGGCTGGTGCTCATCGCGCCGCCGGGGAAGCGGAAGCGGAGGAAGCCCACCGGGCCGAGTTCCTCGTAGCGGATGTCGCTCCAGGTGTGCCGTCCGGGCGGCGGCTGCAGGGGCGCCGGGATCTCGCGGACGGCCGGCAGGCGATCGCCGAGGGCCAGGACGGCGGGCAGTTTGATGCCGGGCGGGAGGGTGTCGGTGCGGCAGCGGCGCAGCTCGGGGATCCACACGGCTCCGTCCGCGGTCGCGCGGCAGACGGCACCGGCGCGGGTGGCCAGCACCTTGCCCGGTCTGCCGCGCAGCCGGTGTTCGGCGTGGCCGCCGTGCAGGAACCACTCGGCGCCGAGGAGCTCGTCCCGTACGCCCGGCTGCGAGTCGGCGGCCCGCAGTGTGCGCAGCACGGACTCCGTGGGCTGTCTCTGCCAGTCGATGCGGCGCTCCTCCTGCCGCAGGTAGGGGCGGGCCCGTACGGGCAGGCCGTCCTGGGGACGGGGCAGCCGGCGGCAGGAGGCGTAGCGCTCGACCGCGAGGAGGACGGCGCGTACGGCGGCGTCGGCGGCTTCGCCCCGGTACAGGTCGCTCTTGGACACGCCGTCGGGCACGGTGAAGCCGGCGTCCGCCCAGACGGGCCCGGCGTCCATCTCCTCCTCGGCCTGGAGGACCGTCACTCCCCAGTGCTTCTCGCCGTCCTGGAGGGCGTGGTCGAGGGAGGAGGGGCCGCGGTCGCCGGGCGGGCCGGGGTGGACGATCAGGCAGGTGTGCCGGGACCAGACGTCCCGCGGGATCGCCGTGCGCAGCATCGGTGCGACGACGAGGTCGGCGGGGTGGCGGTCGACCGCCGCGCGCAGGGAGTCCTCGCCGTCCACGACGGCGACGGCCGGGGTGTGGCCGCGGTCGCCGAGTTCGGCGAAGACCCGCTGGGTGAGGCTGTTGAAGGCGCTGGCGACGAGCAGAATGCGCACGGGGACCGTTCTCCTCTGCGTGGGGTACGAGCTGCGGGGCGGCCCTTCGCCCGCCGTATCTGATTGATCGTCACCGAGCGGCGGCGCCGGACGGCCGCGCACGGCCGTGCGGGTGTGCGGGATTGCGCCGCGCAGGCGAATGCGTGCGGCCGCTTGGACCGTTGCGGCCCTGCCGGACGGCCTCTGCGCGGGTGGGGAGCTCACTGTGGACGGGGAGCTCACTGTGAAGGCATACGTGTTCCCCCGGGGCACGTCGCGGCCACGGAAAGACGACGGGAGCACGGAGGCGGATGCACGAGCTGTCCATCGCCACGGCGATCGTCGAGCGGGCGGAGGAGACCGCCCGGCTGCACGGCGGCGGGCGGGTCGCCGTGGTGCGGGTGACGGTGGGCGAGCTGGCGGGGGTCGTGCCCGACGCGCTGCGCTTCTCCTTCGAGGTGGCGAGGGAGGGCACCTTGCTGGAGGCGGCCCGGCTGGTGGTGGAGGAGGTCGCGGCGCGGGCCCGCTGCGCGCCGTGCGGCGCGGACTTCGCGCCGGGGACGCCTCCGCTGCTGTGGTGTCCGCGCTGCGACGCGCTGTCGCGGGAGCTGCTGGCGGGCCGGGAGCTGGAAGTCACGGCCGTCGAACTGGAGGAGGCGAGCGGGTGATGTGCCGCGTGGTGGATGTGCGACAGGCGGTTCTGGCGAAGAACGACGCCCTGGCCGGCGCCTTGCGCGAGGAGCTCGCCGGCCGGGGGACGGTGGTGGTGAACCTGCTGTCGAGCCCGGGGAGCGGCAAGACCGCCCTGCTGGAGCAGGTGCTGGCGCGCACGCGGGCGCGGGGTGTGGCGGCGGCCGCGCTGACGGCGGACCTCGCCACGGAGAACGACGCGGTCCGGCTGGCGCGCTCGGGCGTCCCCGTCAAGCAGGTCCTGACCGGCGGGCTGTGCCACCTGGAGGCGGCGCAGCTGCGCGCCCACCTGGAGGGGTGGCTGCCGGAAGGCACGCGGGTGCTGTACGTGGAGAACGTCGGCAACCTCGTCTGCCCGGCCTCCTACGACCTGGGTGAGACGCTGCGGATCACGCTGATGTCGGTGACGGAGGGCGAGGACAAGCCGCTGAAGTACCCCACGGCCTTCGGTCTCGCGCATCTGGTGGTGCTCACCAAGACCGACCTCGTCCAGGCCGTGGGCTTCGACCGGGCGACGTTCGCACGGAACGTCGCGGCCGTCAATCCGGGGGTGGAGATCGCGCAGACGTCGGCCAGGGCGGGGGAAGGCGTCGCGTCACTGGTGGACCGGGTGCTGGCGGTCGTGGAAAAGGGGGCGGTCGTCCACCGGCCGGCGATGGCGGCGGCCGGTCACGCGCACTCCCACGAGCCGGAGGACGGCGGCGGGATCCGGCCGCCCCTCGGCGATCCGGTGGTCCCCCGGCCGTGACGACGGCCCGTGAGTCCTCTCCGGTGCGGCGCCGCCTCGTCGTGCGCGGCACCGTGCAGGGCGTCGGCTTCCGTCCGTTCGTGCACGGCCTGGCCCGCGAACTCGGCCTCTCCGGCTACGTCGTCAACGACACCGGCGGCGTCGTCACCGAGGTGGAGGGCGCGCCGGAGCCGGTGCGGGCCTTCTGCGAACGGCTGACCGCCGCGCCTCCCCCGCTGGCCGTGGTCGCCTCCGTCTCCCAGCAGAACGTGCCCGCGGTGGGCGGCGAGGGCTTTGCGATCCTGCCGTCCGGGACGGGATCCGGCCGCACTCACGTGCCGCCCGACGCGGCCCTGTGCGCCGGCTGCCTGACGGAGCTCACCGACCCGGGCGACCGCCGCCACCGGCACCCCTTCATCTCCTGTACGCACTGCGGGCCGCGGTTCACCGTCGTCACCGGCCTCCCCTACGACCGGGCCCGCACCACGATGGCCGCCTTCGCACTGTGCGAGCGGTGCGCCGGGGAGTACGCGGACCCCGCCGACCGCCGCTTCCACGCGCAGCCGGTGTGCTGCCCGGAGTGCGGGCCGCGGCTGCGGCTGGAGCACGGATCCGCCGTGCGCTACGGCGCGGACGCGATGGCGCAGGCGCGGGCGCTGCTGGCACAGGGCGCGGTGCTGGCCGTCAAGGGCGTCGGCGGCTACCACCTGGCCTGCGACGCGGGTGACGAGGACGCGGTCGGCCGGCTGCGGGCGGCCAAGGAACGCGGCGGCAAGCCCTTCGCCGTCATGGCCGCCGACCTGGCGGCCGCCCGCGCCCTCGCCCCGCTCGGCGAGGCCGAGGAACGGCTGCTGACCGGGCCGCGCGCACCGGTCGTGCTGCTGCGGCGCACCGGCCCGCCCTCCGCGCCGCTCGCGCCTTCCGTGTGTCCCGGCAGCCCGGCCGTCGGGGTGATGCTGCCTTACAGTCCCGTGCACCGGCTGCTGTTCGGGCTGCCGGACGACCCTCCGGGCCCGCGCGTGCTGGTGATGACCAGCGGCAACCGGTCCGGCGAGCCGATCGTGACCGGTGACGGGGAGGCCGCCGAACGGCTGCGCGCCCTGGCCGACGCGCGGCTGGGGCACGACCGGCCGATCCACGTGCCGTGCGACGACTCGGTGGTACGGGTGCGCCCCGACGGGAGCGTCCTGCCGCTGCGCCGTTCGCGCGGCTACGTCCCCGACCCGGTCGGCCTGCCGTTCGAGGTGCCGCCCGCGCTGGCCGTGGGCGGCGACGTGAAGAACGCCTTCTGCCTGGGCAGCGGCCGTTCGGCCTGGATGTCCCAGCACATCGGCGACCTGGACGGCCTCGCCGGGATCGCGGCGCTCGGCCGGGCCGTCGAGCACCTCACCGCGCTCACGGGCGTCCGCCCCGGGCTGCTGGCCGCCGACCGCCATCCGCGCTATCGGTCGGCGGCCTGGGCGCGCGAGCACGCCGGGGGCCGTCCGCTGCGGCTGGTGCAGCACCACCACGCGCACATCGCCTCCGCCATGGCCGACGCGGGCCTGGACGGCACCGCGCCCGTCATCGGCGTCGCCTTCGACGGCACCGGCTACGGGGACGACGGCGCGGTGTGGGGCGGCGAGGTCATGCTCGCGGACTACACCGGCTACCGGCGCGCGGCCCATCTCGCGTACGTGCCGCTGCCGGGCGGCGACGCGGCCGTCCGCAACCCCTGCCGGATGGCGCTGGCCCATCTGCGGAGCGCCGGGATCCGGTGGGACGCCGCCCTCCCGCCGGTGGCGGCCTGCACAGAGGACGAACTGCGGGTGCTGGGCCGGCAGCTGGAGCGCGGGGTGGCGTGCGTGCCGACGTCCAGCATGGGCCGGCTCTTCGATGCCGTCTCCTCGCTCACCGGTGTGTGCCACCGGGCCGGGTACGAGGCGCAGGCGGCCGTGGAGCTGGAGGCGCACGCGGCCCGGGGCGCGGCCGGCTGCGACCGCCCGTACGCCTTCGGCCTGCGGGAGGGACAGACTGCGGACGGCGGCGGGCCGTACGCCTTCGGCCTGCGGGAGGGACAGGCTGCGGACGGCAGCGGACCGTACGCCTTCGGCCTGCGGGACGGGCAAGCCCAAGGTGGCGGCGGGCCGTGCCTGATCGATCCCGCGCCGGTGCTGCGGGCGGTCGTCGCGGACGTGCGCGCCGGTACGCCTGCGGAGGTGATCGCCGCCCGCTTCCATCTCGCCGTCGCCGGCGCCGTCGCGGCGGTGTGCGCGGCCGTCCGCCGCCGGTCCGGCGTGGCAACGGTGGCGCTGACCGGCGGGGTGTTCGCGAACGCCGTACTGGAGGAGGCGTGCGCCCGGCGGCTGGCCGACGGCGGTTTCACGGTGGTGCGGCACCGGCTCGTGCCGTGCGGTGACGGAGGGCTGGCGCTGGGCCAGCTGCTCGTGGCCGCGCGGGCCGGCGGGCGGAAAGGAGAGGACCGTGTGTCTGGCGGTGCCCGGCAAAGTCGTCGGGGTTGAGGAGCGGGACGGCACCCGCATGGCCAAGGTGGACTTCGGCGGCGTCGTCAAGGACGTGTGCCTGGCCTATCTGCCGGAGATCGAGGTCGGCGACTACGCCATCGTGCACGTCGGCTTCGCCCTGCAACGTCTGGACGAGGAGGCGGCCTTGGCGACGCTGGAGCTGTTCGCCCGCATGGGCGCGCTGGAGGAGGAGTTCGGCGACGCGTGGGGCCTCGCGGCCGCCGAGGCGGGAGAGCCGGAGGTGCCGCGGTGAAGTACCTGGAGGAGTTCCGCGACCCCGCCCTGGCCCGGCGGCTGCTGGACGAGATCCACGCGACCGTCACCCGGCCCTGGGCGCTGATGGAGGTGTGCGGCGGCCAGACCCACTCGATCATCCGGCACGGCATCGACCAGCTGCTGCCCGGCGAGGTGGAGCTGATCCACGGACCGGGCTGCCCGGTGTGCGTCACCCCGCTGGAGGTGATCGACAAGGCGCTCGCCATCGCCTCCCGCCCGGACGTGGTCTTCTGCTCCTTCGGGGACATGCTGCGCGTGCCGGGCACCGGCCGGGACCTGTTCCGCGTCAAGAGCGCCGGCGGCGACGTGCGGGTGGTGTACTCGCCGCTGGACGCACTGGAGATCGCACGCCGCACGCCGGAGAAGCAGGTGGTGTTCTTCGGCATCGGCTTCGAGACGACCGCGCCCGCCAACGCCATGGCCGTCCACCAGGCGCGCAGGCTGGGCGTGCGCAACTTCAGCCTGCTCGTCTCGCACGTGCGCGTGCCGCCCGCGATCGAGGCGGTCATGAGCTCGCCGCGCTGCCGTGTGCAGGGGTTCCTGGCCGCCGGGCACGTGTGCAGCGTGATGGGCGTGGCCGAGTACCCGGCGCTGGCCGAGCGGTTCAAGGTGCCCGTCGTCGTCACGGGCTTCGAGCCGCTCGACATCCTCGAAGGCGTCCGCCGCACGGTGCGCCAGCTCGAACGCGGCGAGCACAGGGTGGAGAACGCCTACCCGCGCGCCGTGCGGGACGAGGGCAACACGGCCGCCCTGCGCATGCTCGCCGAGGTCTTCGAGGTCACCGACCGCGCCTGGCGCGGCATCGGCACCATCCCGGACAGCGGCTGGCGACTGGCCGGCGCCTACCGCGACTTCGACGCCGAGCACCGCTTCGCCGTGACGGACGTACGGACGCAGGAGCCCGCGGCGTGCCGCAGCGGCGAGGTTTTGCAGGGCCTGCTCAAGCCCTACGAGTGCGAGGCCTTCGGCACGGCCTGCACCCCGCGCACGCCCCTGGGGGCGACGATGGTCTCCAGCGAGGGAGCGTGCGCGGCCTACTACCTCTACCGCCGGCTGGGCCCCGGCCCGGCGGCGGCGACCGGCAAGGAGGCGACCTCCGTTGGCTGACGGCACCGTGGAGACGAGCGGTACGGAGACGGTTCCCGGCGGGCTGCTGCCCGACCCGGCGGAGTGGAGCTGCCCCGTTCCGCTGCGGGACCCGCCCGTCGTCGTGCTGGGGCACGGCGGAGGCGGGGCCCTGTCGGCGGAGCTCATGAGCGAGGTGTTCGCCCCCGCCTACGGCAATCCCGTCCTGGCCGGGCTCGGCGACTCGGCGGTGCTGTCGCTGGGCGGGGCACGGCTGGCCTTCTCGACCGACTCCTACGTGGTGCGGCCGCTGTTCTTCCCCGGCGGCTGCATCGGTGACCTGGCCGTCAACGGCACCGTCAACGACCTGGCCATGAGCGGGGCGCAGGCTGCCTATCTCTCCTGTGCCTTCGTGCTGGAGGAGGGCACCGAGCTGGCGGTGGTCGAGCGCGTCGCGCGGGCGGTCGGCGCCGCCGCGGAGGCGGCGGGCGCCGTCGTCGCCACGGGGGACACCAAGGTCGTCGACGCCGGGCACGGGGACGGGATCTACGTCACCACCTCGGGCGTGGGGCTCGTGCCGGACGGGGTGGACATCCGCCCGCAGCGGGCCCGGCCGGGCGACGTGGTCCTCGTCAGCGGGCCCGTCGGGCTGCACGGGGTGGCCGTGCTCAGCGTGCGCGAGGGCCTGGAGTTCGGCGTCGACGTCGTCAGCGACACGGCGCCGCTGAACGGCCTCGTCGCCGCGATGCTCGCCGCCGCCCGGGACCTGCACGTGCTGCGCGACCCGACGAGGGGCGGCGTGGCGGCGGCCCTCAACGAGATCGCCACCGCCTCCGGCACGGGCGTCGTCCTCACCGAGGAGGCCGTACCGGTGCCGGAGGCGGTGGCGAACGCCTGCGGCTTCCTCGGCCTGGACCCGCTGTACGTGGCGAACGAGGGCCGGCTGGTCGCCTTCGTCCCCCCGGAGCACGCCGACGCGGTGCTCGCCGCGATGCGCGCGCATCCGCAGGGGGCCGGGGCCGCCGTCATCGGGGAGTGCGTGGCCGAGCACCCGGGCATGGTGGTGGCCCGGACCCGGCTCGGCGGCACCCGGGTGGTGGACCTGCCGGCCGGGGAGCAGTTGCCCCGGATCTGCTGAGGGGCGCGCGGGGGTTCCTGCACGGACCCGTGTCACACCCCGGCGCGCCACGCCGAGCACATCAGGTCAGACCATGTGAAAGTGGGGTGAATCCGTCCACGCAAGGAGACCCCATTGGCCCAGGACCCGGTGGGCACGGCGACCGCCCCCGCCCGGCCGGCGGAGTCCGCCTTCGCCCGGGTGCGTGCCGTCGCGGACGCCGTCCTCTACGAGGGGTACCTGCTCTATCCCTACCGCCGTTCGTCGGGCAAGAACCGGGTGCGCTGGCAGTTCGGCGTGCTCGCGCCGCGCGACTGGGCCGAGGCCCAGGGCCCGGAGGTGCCCGGCGTCGCCGGCTCCGCCGACTCGTGGCGGCAGCGGACGGAGTGCCTCGTACGGGTCACGGGCCCCGCCCCTGTGGTGCGGGTGCGCGTGCGGTTCCTGCAGGTGCAGCGGAAGCGGGTGGAGCGGCGCACGGCCGCCGGCGCCTACGTGACCGCCGCGTCCCTCGACGCGGGCGGGGCGGTCCACCTCCCCTTCGACGAGGCGGTCCCGCACGAGTGCGACATCGCCGTCCCGCTCGCCGATCTCCTCTCCGGCGAGCGGGAGTACGCCGTCGGAGCGCCCGGCGGCACGGAGACCGAGGACGTGGGCGGGGGCGCCGGGCGGGTGCTGCGGGAGCGGCTGCCGCTGCGGGCCCGGGCGCTGGTGCACGCCGAGGAGGCCGACGCCGCGCGACGGCTGTACCGGCTGCGGGTGCGTACGGAGAACACCGGAACGGCCGGGGCGGCAAGCACGCGCGACGAAGCGCTGCGCCACGCGCTCATCGCCACCCACACGGTCATCGGCGGCGACGGCCTGTGCTTCCTCTCGCTGCTCGACCCGCCCCCGTGGGCGCTCCCGTACGCCGGGGGCTGCCGGAACCTGCACACCTTCCCGGTGCTGGCGGGCGAGCCGGGAGCGTGCGACCTGGTGCTCTCCTCGCCCATCATCCTCCCCGACCACCCCCGGGTGGCCCCGGAGAGCCCGGGCGACCTGCACGACGCCGCGGAGATCGACGAGATCCTCACCCTCCGCACGATGCTCCTGACCGACGAGGAGAAGCGCGAGGCGAGGGCCACCGACCGGCGGGCCGCGGAGATCCTCGACCGGGTGGAGACCATGCCGCCGGAGGTGCTCGGCCGCCTGCACGGTGCGATCCGTTCGCTGAGACCCGCCGGCACGCGTCCGCACGCCGCGGCCGGGCCCGGACGAGCCGCACGACCGGAGCCGAAGCCGGAGCCCGTGCCGGTGCCCGTACCCCTGCCGGTGCCGTGGTGGCAGGAGGGCGGCGACGACGGCCTGTGCCCGGCCACGGACAGCGTGCTGGCCGACGGGGTCGCGGTGGTGGCGGGCAGCAGGGTGGTGCTGGCGCCGCGCGGCCGGGGCGCCGACGCGCAGGACATGTTCCTCGCCGGCCGTACCGCCCGGGTGGCGGCGGTCTTCCACGACGTGGACGGCGGCGTCCTGCTGGCGGTGACAATCGAGGACGACCCGGCGGCCGAACTGCACGGCTGGTACGGCCGCTTCCACTATTTCCGGCCGGACGAAATCCGGCCGGAAGCGCCCACGAGCGCGTCCGTGACCGTGGCCGAGAGCGCGTCCGTGACCCCGACCGCGTCCGTGCCCGAAACCGTGTCCGTGACTCCGACCGCGTCCGTGCCCGAGAGCGAGGGAGGCCGAGGACATGGCCAGTGAGAACGGTTCCGCCGGCACCGGCGAGGCCCCGTCCTTCGACGAGATCGACATCCTGTGGATCTCGGAAGGGATGAGCTGCGACGGTGACACGGTCTCCCTGACCGCCGCCGGCAAACCCGCCATCGAGGACGTCCTCCTGGGGCTCGTCCCCGGCCTGCCGAAGGTGAACCTGCACAACAAGGTCCTCTCCCCCACGCTGGGCGGCGAGGAGTTCCTCGCCCCCTTCCGGGCCGCGGCCCGGGGCGAGCTGTCCCCCTTCCTCCTCGTGATCGAGGGTTCGGTGCCCAACCAGAACGTCATCGAGGGCGACGGCTACTGGACGTCCTTCGGCAACGACCCGGAGACCGGCGAACCGCTCACCCTGAACTGGTGGATCGACCAGCTGGCGCCCAGGGCCTGGGCCGTGATGACGGCCGGGACGTGCGCCGCGTACGGCGGCATCCACGCCATGGCCGGCAACCCCACCGGCTGCATGGGCCTGGCCGACTACCTGGGCTGGGACTTCCGGTCACAGGCCGGGCTGCCGGTGGTGAACGTCCCCGGCTGCCCGATCCAGCCCGAGAACTTCATGGAGACGCTCGTCTGGGTGCTCCAGCACGCAGCGGGCGCCGCTCCCCCGCCGCCGCTGGACCACATGCTGCGCCCGCAGTGGCTCTTCGGCAGAACGGTGCACGAGGGCTGCGACCGGGCGGCCTACTACGAGCAGGGCGACTTCGCCATGGACTACAACTCCCCCAAGTGCCAGGTGAAGGTGGGCTGCTGGGGCCCGGTGGTCAACTGCAACGTGCCCAAGCGCGGCTGGATGTCGGGCGTCGGCGGCTGCCCGAACGTCGGCGGCATCTGCATCGGCTGCACGATGCCCGGCTTCCCCGACGCCTTCATGCCGTTCATGGACGAGGCCACCGGCGGCGCCTTCTCCTCCCTGCTCGTCAAACCGTACGGCGCGCTCGTCCGGCGCCTGCGCGGCATCACCAACATGGCCGTCAACCGGGAGCCCAAGTGGCACCACAACGGCCCGGCCCTGACCACCGGCTACGACCCCACCTGGCGGCCCCGCGGCACACGCCCCGCGCGGGGGTCGCGCCCGAAGACCCGAGCGAAGAGACGGGAACGCACATGACGGCAACCGCCGGCACCTCCACGGGGGCGCGCAAACCCGCGCAGATCGTGGAGATGTCCTGGGATCCGATCACCCGGATCATCGGCAACCTCGGCATCTACACCAAGATCGACTTTGCCAACGGCGAAGTGACCGAGTGCCACAGCACCTCGTCGCTGTTCCGCGGCTACTCGGTCTTCCTCAAGGGCAAGGACCCGCGGGACGCCGGCTTCATCACCTCGCGCATCTGCGGCATCTGCGGCGACAACCACACCACGTGCTCCGACTACGCCCAGCAGATGGCCTACGGCATCAAACCGCCGCCGCTCGCCGAGAGCATCGTCAACCTCGGCGAGGCCGCCGAGTACATGTTCGACCACACCATCTTCCAGGACAACCTGGTCTTCGTGGACTTCAGCGAGGCCATGGTCAAGGCCACCAACCCCGGCGTCCTGGCCCGCGCGGAACGGACCCCGGCCCCTCGCGGGGACATCCACGGCTACCGCACCGTCGCCGACATCTTGCGCGCCTTCAACCCCTTCGAGGGGGAGGTGTACAAGGAGGCGCTCAAGGTCAGCCGGATCACCCGCGAGATGTTCTGCCAGATGGAGGGCCGGCACGTCCACCCCTCCACCCTCTACCCCGGCGGCGTCGGCACCCAGCCCACCCCCACCACGTTCACCGAATACCTCGCCCGCCTCATGCGCGTCCTCGACTTCGTCAAGCAGTCCGTGGCGCTGAACGACGACGTGTTCGACTTCTTCTACGAGGCCCTGCCCGGCTACGAGGAGGTCGGCAAGCGCCGCATCCTCCTGGGCTGCTGGGGCGCCTGGCAGAACCCCGACGTCTGCGACTACCGCTACGAGACGATGAACGAGTGGGGCAAGGCGATGTACGTCACCCCCGGCATCGTCGTCGACGGCGAGCTCGTCACCAACAACCTCGTCGACATCAACCTCGGCCTGCGCGTCCTGCTGGGCAGCTCCTTCTACGAGGACTGGACGACCGAGGAACCGTTCGTCACCCGCGACCCGCTCGGCAACCCCGTCGACATCCGCCACCCCTGGAACCAGACGACCCTGCCGCAGCCGCAGAAGCGCGACTTCGACGGCAACTACAGCTGGGTGATGAGCCCCCGCTGGTACGACAAGGACACCGACCGGCACCTGGCCCTGGACACCGGCGGCGGCCCCCTGGCGCGGCTGTGGTCCACCGCACTCAACGGCCTGGTCGACACCCCCTACGTCAAGGCCACCGGGCACAGCGTGCGCATCACCCTGCCGAGGAGCGAGAAGCTGCCGGAGACCACGCTGGAGTGGAAGATCCCGCGGTGGAGCAACACCATCGAACGCGACCGCGCCCGCCCGTACTTCGTGGCCTACTCCGCCGCCATGGCCCTCACCTTCCTGGAGCGCGCCATGGACCTGGTCCGCTCCGGCGAGACCCGCACCTTCACCGACTTCGAAGTGCCGGACGAGGCCATCGGCTGCGGCTTCCACGAGGCGGTGCGCGGCGTCCTCTCCCACCACCTGGTGATCAAGGACAAGAAGATCGCCAACTACCACCCCTATCCGCCCACCCCGTGGAACGCCAGCCCGCGCGACATGTACGGCACCCCCGGCCCGTACGAGGACGCCGTGCAGGGGCAGCCGGTGTTCGAGGAGAACGGCCCGGACGACTTCAAGGGCGTCGACATCATGCGCACCGTCCGCAGCTTCGACCCGTGCCTGCCGTGCGGTGTGCACATGTACCTCGGCGGCGGGAAGGTGCGGAAGACCGTGCACTCCCCGACCTTCGGCGCCGGCCATGGCTGACGCGCTGCGGCCGGACGGCCGGGACGGCGACGGGAACGGCGGGGACGTCGGGAATGTCGGGGACGACCGGGACACCGTGCGGTTGCTGACGCGCGCCGACGAACTGCTCGGGCAGCTCGAAGCCACTCCCGGCCCCACCGCACGGACCGCCCTGGATGCCGTACGCGTCCTGACCGAGCTCTACGGCGAGGCGCTGGCCCGGGTGATGGACGCCGCCGGTCCCGAGCTCGCCGGGCGCCTGGCGGATGACGAGCTCGTCGGGCACCTGCTGGCCCTCCACGGGATCCACCCGGAGCCGGCCGAGCACCGGGCGGCGCGGGCCGTCGAGGCGATCCGGTCCGCGGTGCGGAAACAGGGCGGCGACGTGCACCTGACCGGGATCGAGGACGGCGTCGCCACCGTACGGATCGAGGCCGCCGGTTGTCCCTCGTCCGTGGCCGGCCTCGCGGCCGCCGTCCGGGAGGCCGTGCTCGCGCTCGCGCCCGAGCTGTCGGACGTCCGCCGGGCACCGGACGAGGAGCGGCGCGGCGCGTTCGTCCCGCTCGACGCCGTACGCACCCGGCCGCTGTCCGCCGCGGGGCCGGCATGAGCGGCGGCGCCCTGGCACGTGTCATCGGCCGGCCCGGCACGGGCGGGCGCAGGGGCGCAGGCCCGGCCGGGGAGGCGGACCTCTGCGATCTGTGCGGCGTTCCCGCCGAGGACGGCCACCGGCACCTGTACGACGCCGAACGCGCCGAAGCGCTGTGCGCATGCCGGGCGTGCGCCCTGCTCTTCACCCGGGAAGCAGCCGGGCGGGGCCACTACCTGCTGATCCCGGAGCGCCGGGTGCGGCTCGCGCCCCTGCCCACGGAAGGGCTCGGCGTGCCGGTCGGGCTCGCCTTCTTCGTCCGCCGCGCCGGTGGTGAGGTGACGGCGCACTACCCGAGCCCGGCCGGAGCGACGCGGTGGGACGTCGACCCGGAGAACTGGCGCGCGGCGGAGGAGCGGTGCCCGCTGCTGGACACCCTCGTGCCGGAGGTGGAGGCCCTGCTCGTCAACACCGCCCGCGGCCGGCAGGACCACTGGATCACGCCGGTCGACGACTGCTTCCGGCTCGTGGCCCTGGTGCGCCGGGAGTGGCGCGGCCTGTCCGGGGGCGACCGCATCCGGCCGGCGATCGAACGCTTCTTCACGGACCTCGCCGAACGCGGCGGCGGTCCCCGGCAGTGAGGAGAGAGACCATGGGCCGCATCCGGGTCGGCAAGGCCGACGCCAAGCCCGACACCCCGACGCACGTCCGGGGCATCCACGAGGGCAACAAGGGGCCGCACACCCGCCAGACGGGGCATCACAAGGACGGCACGGCCGACGCCCGGCGGGCGACCGGCATCCACTGGAAGAAGCACAACGCCATCACGGAGGCGATGCCGAACATCCCGCCCGGCTGACCGGGATCCCCTCAAGTGACCTGATCCCCTTGAGCGAAGGAGTGTGACGCGTGGCCAGACGACTGCTGATCGCGCAGGCCGTGGTGGCGGGAGCGGTGGCGCTCGGCCTCCTGGTGAAGGAGTTCCCCGGGCTCGTCCGGGAGGTCCGCATCTGGCGGATGGTGGGGTTGCGGTCCAGGGCGGGACACGCGGGGTAAGCGGGGGCCGGCCGGCCGCGTGCTCCGGATCGCGCCAAACAGCGCCGCCCCGCGCTGATCGCGCACCGCACGGAAGGGGAGGCCAACGCGCGCCGGCCGGCGGTATCCCGGAGTAACTCGGTAAGGGAGGGGTGTCGGAAAATTCCCCCTGCGGTCTTGAAGGGGCCGCGGGCACCGCACCATTATCGACGCCGTTGCCCATGACTCGTCGTCATGCCCGGATTCGCCTCGCCAAGGCCGCATCCGGGCTCTTCGCCATGGGCCGGACCGACCGCCGGTAAAGAACTGCAAAAGGAGCACGCATGAATTGCGACCTCATGGTGGGGGTAAACGTCGATGTCGTGAACACGACGTCCAAGGAGGTCTACGAACAGCTCTATCCGCAGTACTTCACCGGCTCGCAGCCCTTCGGCGTGGAGGGCGTCACCTTCACCGTCTCCTGGGACGTCAAGGAGGCCCCGGTCTTCGACCTGACCCCGCCCTCGTCCCTCTCGGAGAACGCCTTACGGGCGCACCTCACCGAGGGACCGGCCGGTGGCACGTTAGCCGAGGGCGAGCTCGCCGAGCACGTCGCCGCCCTGCGCGACTCGCTCGACGGGAGCACCTTCCAGGTGCGGCTCAACCGGGTGCACATCAAGGTCGACTCCGGGGGCGGGAACCCCGTCGAGGAGGACATCTCGGTCACCGTCGACGTCCAGGCCTCGACGTCCGGCTCGGGCTTGTTCAGCCTGAACCCCTACAAAGCAACCTCCGAGGCGCCGAGCAAGGTCGACAAGATCTTCCTGGACAAGGTGGTGCTCCCCAACGTCCTGGACCAGGCCCGCAAGGTCCTGTCCGGCATCACGCTGCCCGCGCCGCAGATCCCGGGCCTGGCACTGTCGACGCCGGTCCCCGTCATCCAGCCGCAGCGGGCCGTGGCCGCACTCAACCTGGCCGAGCACGGCTCGCCGCAGCCCCCGTTCCCGGACGACTGGCCGCAGAGCCCGTTCTTCGCCCTCCTCGGGCGGGACGCGGTCGAGCGCATCGCGCAGGTGGCGACGGCGTACTTGGACGGCAAGCCCTTCCACGCCGGTGACAGCAAGAGCTTCGCGGGCAGCAGCGCCTACTACAAGGCGGACATCACCATTCACCACGTACGGTGCGAGGTCGTGTGGGACGACGTGCCGACCGTGCGTGTCCAGACCTCCGTCTCCGGCAGCGGCAGCGCCGGCATCAACTGGATCTGGGGCGGGTCGACCGACGGGTTCTTCGACCTCCATCTGGAGCCGGACCCCGTCGTCACGCTGACCCTGGCGATGTCGGGAACGACGCTCAAGGCCACGGCGGTGGACGTGAGTTCCTTCGACCTGAAGCTCGCTCCCACGCGCGGTGACATCGTCAGCCTGATCCTCTCGTGGGTCGTCGACGCTCTCTCGTCCACCTTCGGCGGCATCGTCGGGAGCGCGCTGCGCGGCGTCGAGTTCCCGGTGGGCGACTTCCCGGCCATCCCCATCGACGTGGACCCCGTCCACCTCAACGCGACGCCGACGGGCCTGACCCTGGCGCGCTTCGGCGACGCGCTCGCGCTCCAGGGCGAACTGACCGTCACCAAGCGGTAGGGGCCTCCACAGGACGGTCTTCGCGGGACGGTCTTCACAGGACAGGTGCCGGGCCCGGAACCTCCCCGCCGGCGGGCCCGGCACCACTGCATCCCGGCAATGACGCCGCAGCGCCACCTGTGCGGCTTTGCGCTGCCCTTTTATGCCGGGGAATTCGGACCAACAGGCTTATGAATAGCCTGTTTATTCGATGCGAAAATCAGCCCCGACGATGGCCGGGAACCGATTGTTTCTCCCTCCGCGCAACCCCTTAAATCGGCTGCCGTGACCGAAACGCCTTACGACCTCGCACTCGGAATCCATGCCGACGCACTCAACTCGGGGCTGAAATCCCTGCACAGCGAGCACCGCGCGGTGTTCCAGGGCAGCTACGGCCCCGAAACCATCGAAGGCATCTCCTACACCTTCACCTGGGACTTCCTGCAGCCGCCCGAGCTCGTCCTGGAGAAGCCGGACGCCGGTCTCTGGGACAAGATGATCAAGGCGCAGGGCGTTACAGTCCTGCCCGATTCGGGCGTCCTGCAGGTCCACGTGCCGCAGCTGCAAGTGGGCGGCACCATCGCGGGCGATCCCCTCCCCCAGGGCGTCACGGAGATCAAAGTTGCAGTCCAGGCCAAGGCCGACAGCAGCGGCATTACCGTCGTCCCGCTCGGCGTGTGGTTCTCCAAGATCCCGGACAAGTACACGAGGATCATGGTCGAGAAGGTCATCGCGCCGAACGTTCTCGACCAGGCGAAGAACCTGGTGAACGGGCTGAAGATCCCCGTCCAGGACCTCTTCGGCCAGCAGGTGACTCTCACCCCCGTCCTCCTGGACGTCACGGGGACGCACCTGGTCCTCACCGCGACCGCGCAAACCGGCCGGGCCTCCGCAGCCGGCGCCTCGACCGGTGCGGCCGCCGACTGGCCGTCGGACAAGCAGGTCTTCCTCCTCGTCGGCCGCGACCTCATGGCCCACCTGCTGCAGGGGGCGCTCGACCAGTGGCGCGGCACCAAACTCGCCCACGACGACAGGACCGTCATCGTGCTCGGCTCGGTGTGGTGGGACGCGGAGTTCCGGCAGGCCCGGAACGTGAAGGTGGACGAGAGCGACCCCACCAGCGTCTCGGCCGACTTCGACATCCCCTGGTCCGTGGGGCTGGACGTGTTCGCCGTCGCCCCGCGCAAGGGGTGTGCCCTCTTCAAGGCCGGCCAGTCGTCCTGAGCCGCACCAGCCCAGCAAGTGCCTCCCCGACATCCAGGAGATTCGCAGCCCATGGACGCCGTCATCGACTTCGAGGTCGACCTCGACCCGCAGTGCCCCAACGTCACGTTCAAGGCCACCGGCCTGTCGGACACGGCCCTCTCCGCGACGCTGGAGAAGGTCGTCCTGCGCTCCGTAACCCTCAACCCCGTCTCCGACAGCGCCAAGCTGCTCGCCCTGCCCGCCAACGCCCTGGCCTCCCTGGCACCGGGTGTCCTGAAGAAGGCGCTCGAAGGAAAGAAGACCGTCGACATCCCGCTCAAGAAGCCGCTGGGCACCGACATCACCCTCAACGGTCAGACCGTCTCCGTGAAGCTCAAGTCGCCGGAACTGGGCTCCCACAACGGGATGCTCATGGTCAGCGGCACGTTCGACGTCTCCTGAGCCGTCGTCCCCGCCCCGCCTCTCTCATGTCCGACCGAACACCTCAGGAGACCCGTTGAGCAGGCCCCAGCCCCCGCAGCCCGGCCCCGAGGCCAGGACGCTCCATCTCGCCGACACCCCCGGCTACCCCCTCGCCCGCAGCGTGGAGATGCCCGGCGCCCTCGGCTACCCCACCGGCTCGCTGAGCTTCCGCCTCGGGGCGCTGAGCTTACGCACCGAGGGGCAGCCGGAAGCGCTCGGCGAGGAGGCTCGCGGTGACAGCCGCCACATCACCCACCGCATCCCGGCCCTCGTCCTCACCGGCCGCTACGCCCTCGATACCCGGCCCGACGAGATCCGGGAGATCGACACCGCCGGCAACCTGCGGCCGCTCTCGGCCGAGGCCCGGCAGCCCACGCTGCCCGCCGGCGCCCGCGCCATCGGCCCGAGCCACCCGGACGACGACACCGTCCGCCGGTGGACCGACCGTGCGGACGCCCATCGCAACAAGCTGATGAAGACCGACAAGGGCCGCAACGTGCTCATGCAGTACGGCGAGCACAACGAGAGCTATTACGCCATCTTCGACGGCTCGTCGGCCACGTGCTCGGCCCTGCGCAAGAAGTGGGCCGAGAAGGGCGTGACCCAGCGGATGTCGGAGCACACCTACGGCACCACGGACCCGGGCGGGCCCGCCGGAGCCCGGCCGTCGGACGACGGCCAGGAACCGGTCAACGACTGGCACGACCCGCAGGAGGGCACCGCGTACAACCTGCACGCCTGGCGGCAGAAGACCACGGTGATCACCACCTTGAACACCGAGGCGAGCAGGATCGAACCCAAGGACCCGGACAAGGCCAAGGCCTTCCGCGACGCGGCCGTGGCCGCCGTGCAGTTCGCCTCGGCCGTCCAGGACACCGGCAACGACGACACGCGCACCACTCCGATGACGCAGGGCGATGTGTACACGGCCATCGACCAGCACTCCGGGGAACTGCGGGAGGTCTCCGCCGCGGAGATGGCCCGGTACGACGGCCTCGCGCCCTACCGCCGCGGGGCCGCGCAGGGACTCCCGGCGGGGCAGGACGACGAGCCGGAGGAGCAGGAGGAGCAGGAGGAGCAGGAGGACTGGATCGCGCTCTCCGACGAGGACCGCGCCATCATCCGGGAGATCGGCGCCGCCGCCTACCACGAGGAAGCACGGCAGGGGCCGCGGGCGACCGACACCCTGCACACGGGCGAGTGCTCGGCGCGGCTGGAGAACGTCCGCGTCACCACTCGCCTGTCGGCGGACGGCACACCGGTGGACGTCACGGTGGAGCTCCCGGACCTCGCCCTCGCGGTCGACGACGACGGCTGGCAGGGCACTGCCGGCGACGTGGCCCGGGAGCGCCTCGCCTCCATGAGGTTCGTGCACACGCTGCTGCAGGACTCCATCGCCGAGACCGTCCGCCACGCCGCCTTCACCGGCATGGCAGGGTACGCCCTCCCGCAGGACGGGCGGTCCTGACCCGTGCTCATCCTCGACACGACCGCCCCCGCCGAGGACGTCCTCGGCGGGGTGTGGGCGAACCTGCTCGCCGACGACGTACCGCGCTTCGAGGCGTTCCTCGAAGAGGCCCTGGCCCCGCAGCAGGAGTACCTCACCGACGACGAGCGGGCCCTGTACCGGCACGGCAAACGACTGCGTCCGGCGGTCCTGCTGCTGGCCGCGCGCATGGTGCACGGCCCCGCGCCCTTGCCGGACAAGGTCCTGCAGGGCGCCGTCTCCCTGGAGATGCTCCACGTGGCGACACTGATCCACGACGACATCGTGGACGGCGCCGCCCTGCGCCGCGGCCTGCCGTCGGTCAACGCCGCGCGCGGCACCGAGACCGCCGTCCTCGTCGGCGACCTGCAGTTCGTCCAGGCCATCCGCGGCTTCGTGCGGACGATCAACCGCGACAGCGACATGGGCCTGATCGAACTCGTCCTCGACACCGCCTTCCAGATCGGCTGCGGCGAGCTCGACGAACTGCGGACGGACCTCTCCGAGGACCCGGAACGCCTCGCCGCCACCTACTGGCGCACCGCCGACCGCAAGACCGCCGCCCTCTTCGGGCTCGCGGCCGAGGCCGGGGTGACGCTGGCCGACGGACGCACCGGTGACGCCCGCAGAGCCGGTTTCTACGGGCGCCGGCTCGGCCGTGCCCTGCAGGTCATGGACGACCTGTTCGACCTCGCCCAGGACGAGGCCGGCTCCGGCAAGCCGCGCGGCATGGACCTGCTGCGCCGCCGCGCCTCCCTGCCGCTGATCTACGCCATGCAGGAGTGGGGCCCGGAGCACGCGGTCAGCCGGATCATGCGTGGCGAGGCCGTCGGTCCCGGCGCCCTGGAGCGCACGCTCGCCGAGGTCCGCGGCGGCCGCGGGTTCTCGCGCGCGTACACCGACGCCCGGACGCAGGCGCTGGAGGCGGTCGAGCTGCTGCGCCCGTTCCCGGCCGGACGGTACCGCTACGCCCTGGAGGACCTGGCGCTGCACGTCGTGGACCGCGGGGTCTGAATCACCAGCACGGCAGCCGGTTCCCGAACGCACCACCGACCCCGAAGGAGAGGCTCGTGGCCACCAAGCTGCTCGACTTCATCTACGCCACCATGTACAAGCGCATCAACAACCCGGACAGCCCCTACTGGCTGCCGACCGTCCTCAAGGACGTGCAGACGCCCGACGGCCACAAGCTCGACCCGCTGAGCGTCGACACGTGGGACATCGGTCAGCTCGACGGCGACGAGGGCACGACGATCGGCGACACCATCAGCGACTCGTGGTGGGTCTTCGTGGGCGCTGCCTTCGACAACGCGAAGGAACAGGGGGTGTCCGGCCTCCCGGACAACCTCGACGCCTTCACCAGCCAGCGCGACGCCGACAACCCGTACCCCTCGCTCAAGCTGACCTCCGTCACCGTCGACGGGCTGCCGAACGCCAAGGTGGGAGAGCTGCAGGACCTCACCCCCACCGAGAACGGCTACCGGGGCACGGTCCGGGTCACCACGGCGGCGTACGACACGCACGGCTGGCAGAAGCAGATCACCGTCAAGGGCAGCTACAGCCTGGTGCAGCACGTGGTGGTGATCGACGATTCCGGGGACGGGAACGGGGGCGACGGCCTGAAGCCGCCCACGCAGGTTGTGCTCAAGGGCCTGGAGGGCGTGGAGTGGCCGCGCCAGGAGATCGAGGGCCACGGGCAGTTCACCGTGACGGCCACCGACCTCGCCTTCGACGTCGTGGTGCGCGCCGAGGCCGCGGGCACCGGCACGGACCGCACCCCGCAGCTGACGGTGGAATCGATCAGCATCGCCTCGCAACCGGCCTTCCACCTCGACGAGAAGTCCCTGACCATCGAGGGCAGCACGATCGACAAGTACACCCTCCAGGGCTGGAAGGACGCCGCCGCCGGCGCCTTCAACAGCGCCGATGCCGGTAAGGCCCTCACCGCGAAGCTCGCCGACACCCTGGCCGACCCCTCCTTCCGCGACCAGTTCTCCACCACCGTCACCGCCCAGCTGGTCAAGGCGCTCGACGGCGTGCTCGGTGCGGTGCCGAAGGGCACCCTGCCCTCCGACGACAGCGGCTTCCCGCCGAAGTACGGGCCGCTGGAGGTCTACCTCTTCGACCGGCTGCGCGCCTCCGTGAACGACACCGGCTCCGGCTTCTACCCCCCGGCCGTCGTCCTCGGGGCGACCAGTCCCACGCTGGAGCCGTACAGCCTGGGTGACATCGACCTCGGTTCGTACAAGATCGGCGTCGCGCCGGCCGACCTCAGCTTCAAGGGAGGCTCGATCAAGGGCATCTCCAACGTCCTGATCCCGGTCAAGGACGCCGCCCTGACGGAGGGGGGCATCGGTGCGACCCTGCGGTTCGGCCAACTGCCGGGCGACGCACGGATTCCCGCGCCTCCCCTCACCATCACGGGTACGGGCGTCGTGTCCTTCCCCGACGCCGCGGCCGCGGCCGCGGCGGCACCGGAAGTCGCTGCTGCCGACGACGACACGATCGAGGGTGACATCACCGTCACCATCGACCGGCCCTCGGCCACGGCCGGGCTGTCCTTCAGCGGCAAGGACGCCGACGAGCTCACCATCGGCCTGGACGCCCTCACCCTCGCCGTGGCCACGGCGGACCTGCAGGTCACCATCAAGCTCAAGGAGCCCAGCCACTTCGAAGAGATCATCCAGAAGGTGCTGAACAAGAACGAGGTCAAGCAGAAGATCATCAACGGTGTGCAGAGCACGGCCGACAGCCACCGTGCCGACATCGCCAAGGAGCTCACCGACAACGCCCGCGCGGTCATCCGCTCCAAGCTCGAAGGCTGACCTCCCCATGACGATCGACGAACTCAAGGCTCTCATCACGGAGCACACGCAAGGCACCACGCTCACGCTCCCCTCCACCGACCTCAAGGGCCCCGCAGCCGGTCTGATCGGCACGTGGCTCGACGGCACGCTCACCGTCACGGACCTGCAGCGCGAGGACCACTACGACAGCGTGGTCGTGCACGGCACGATCAGCATCACCGGCCTCGCCCTCACTGACCTGCCCGTAGACGGCATCGAGTTCGGCCTCGATCCCCTCGACCACGACCCCACCCTCTACGTCCCGCTCGTCGTCCCCGCGGACTGGACGTTCGCCACCTCCTTCCCCGCCACCGACGGCAGTGACCTGGCCGCGCTCGCCTTCCCCGTACCGCCCGCGCTGCTGCTCACCTCGGCGGCCCGGCCCGCCCGCGGCGGGTACCCCGCGCTGGACCCCGGCCTGACCTTCCACGCCTCCCGGGTGACCGACCCGGCACAGCTCGGCGCCCTTGCCGCGCTGCTCCGGCCCCGGCCCGGGGAGCTGTCGCTGACCGGGCCGGTCGTACGCCGCCCCGCCATGGGCCCGGGCGAGGACGTACGCACCGATATCGCGCTGCGTTCGGCGCCCCGGCCGGACGGGGCGTTCTCCGCGTCGTTCTATCTGTGGGCCGGGTCGCGTGACGACGGATCGAACGGGGTCACCTACGGATTACGTCTGGCCGCCGACCTCGTCCTCGGGCAGGTGGTCGGGGCCACGATCAGCGCTCCACTGCCTTCCGGAGGCGGCGGCGTACTCGCCCTCAGCGCCGACCGGCTGCCCGAGAAGCTGTCCCCCGGCGACCTCGCCGCGTGGAACGGCACCGGAGCCGCCGTACACCAGCTCGTCGACCAGCAGGGTTTTCCGCTCGGTGACTCCGTCCGCCTGTCCGGGATCACCGCCACCATCGACCCGGCGGCGTTCGGCAAGGGCGGGCTGGCCGCGGCCCTGACCCAGGTCACCGCCACCGTCGAAACCATGCCCGGCACGACCTGGCCGATCGTGGGCGACGACCTCGTCCTGACCGGCGTCGGCGCCACCCTCACCGTCGTGAACCCGCTCCAGTCGTCCCGCTCGGCGAAGGTCACCGGGCGCGGCGACTTCACCGTCGCGGGCGACGTCGCCCTGCACGCCACCGCCGAGATACCGCCCGGCACGTTCCGGCTCACCCTGGACGAGAGCACCCCCGCCGAACTGCGGGACGTGCTCCAGCACTTCCTGCCGCACGCCGACCTCACGGGTGTGCCCGCGCTGACGCTGAAGAAGTTCTCGGGCACGACGACACCCAAGAAGGGTTCGTACGAGGTCGACGCGTCCGTCTCCTCCGCGTGGCACATCGACGTCGGCGCCGCCCGGATCGCCCTCACGGAGGCGGGGCTGGAGCTGGCGCGCCAAGGCGGCGAGGGCGCCGGGAACAGCGGCTCGCGGACCAGCGGCACCTTGTCGGCCAAGGCCGAGCTCGGACCGGCCTCGGGCCACAACGGCGACGACTCCACCGTGAAGTTCTCCGCCGCATGGACCATCCCCGGTGTCTTCAAGCTCGACGGGACCTTCCCCGACCTCGATCTGACCAAGCTCCTGAAGTCACTCGCCTGCCAGGCCGACGTGCCGCTGCCCGACGGCCTGCCGCAGGTCTCCCTCCTCCACCCCGCGGTGAGCGTGCAGCTGGGGAACGCACTGGCGGGGCAGCCTGCCGCGGGGAAGAGCTACGAGCTGACGGTCAGCACCACGGCGACGTTCGACGCGGCGCGGCTGACGTTCTTCGCCAAGGCGGCCAGGAAGGCGGAGGGCGGCACGCTGTTCGCCGCGGCGTTCTGGCAGCAGGACTGGGCCTGGTCGCCGGGGCAGGTGTCGGACTGGGCCCCGGTGCTGGGCTTCCTCGACGGCATCACCTTCGCCAAGTCCGGGCTCGCCGTCAGCTCCGCGGACGGAGTGACCGTCGATGCCGGGGCCGGTCCGCCCGACACCCTGCCGGCCACCCTGGACAAGGGCCTGACGTTCTTCACGGAGCTGGGGCTGACGGGCCCGCTGGCGCCCTTGAAGGTGCTGTTCCAGGACGCCAGTGGCATTCACCTGGCGGCGCGGCTCACCACGCCCGTCCAGGAGTCCGAGTTCACCGCGTCCATCGCGGAGCAGAAGACCCGGGAGGGATTCGGCGGCCTGACCCTCTCTTTCCGTCCGGCGAACCAGATGGTGTCCCTCCAGACGTCGTGGAACTTCAAGGTCCCGGACGTCGGCGACGGCTCGGCCTTGCTCCAGTTCGTAGCCGGCGGCGCTCTCCAGAACCACGGGTTCTACCTCTCCCTGGTCCTCAAGCCGGTTGCCGGGGAGGCGGAAGCCGCCGGACAGCCTGAGCCGCATCAACTGGCCTACGCCCTCCGGGCCCCCGGCTACACGCTGCTCACGGCGGACCCCGTCCCCGGGGCCGACGGCGGCCTCGTCCACGACGCGACGCTTCCCGACGCGCGCGGGAGCACGTACAGCCTGGTGCGCGAGACCGCGAACCGGCTCGCCGGGCTCACCGCGCCGCTCCCCTCCGACGACCTCCCCGCCTGGAAGAACGCCTTCGGCGTCAAGGGCTTCGACGTCCGCTCCTTCTACATGCAGATCGGCTATGCGCCGGAAGCCGGGCTCAGTTTGGGCGCGGGCGGTTCGGTGGTCATCGGCGAGGCTTCCCTGGACCTCGACATCGTGGCCGGGTTCAACCCGGAGCCGTACGTCTCGGTCTTTCACTTCGAGCTGGCGGCCGTCCACCAGGACACCGGCATCTCGGTCTGGGACATGCTCGCCGTCCTCGTCACCCCGCCGGACCCGCTCGTCTTCCTCAAGCAGATCGTGCTCCACCAACTGGCGATCCGCGTGGTCACCGTCCCCGGCGGCTGGACCGATCCGGCGACCCGAGAAATGTGGAAGCAGGGCTTCTGGGCCAAGGGCGACATCGACTTCTTCGGCAACAACTGGCGCTTCGAGGTCAACGTCAGCGACGACGGCCTGTACGCGTACAGCAACGTCGCCCAGCCGCTGAAGCTGGCCGACGTCCTCACCTTCTCGGACGCGAGCGGCACCAAGGGCCCGCAGTACCTGCTCGACACCCGGGGCATCCGGTCCGGGCACCTCCCGGCGAAGATCTTCCGCCTCTCCGGCAAGCTCGACCTCCTCGGCCTGTCGGCCTCCATCGAGGCCGAACTCGGCAGTGCGGGCTTCGCCTTCACGATCGCCGCGGATCTGCTGCACATCCTGCACGGCGACATGAGCTGCACCCTCAACAGCACGGGGCTCAAGGCCTCGGCCCACGTCAAGCTGGGCTTCGATGTCGATATCCCCCGGGGCGTGGTGCTGGGCGGCATCCCGGTCCCCGCCGGACACCTGGTCGGCATCCACGCGGAGGGCGGCTTCGAGCTCACCATCGACGCCAACGGTGTTGCCCTGCACCTGACGGCGAGCTGCGACGCGTACCTGCTCGACGTGCACCTGGTCAGCTTCCACCTCGACCAGCAGTTCTCGATCAGCTCGTGGGACGACATCGTCTCCTGGCTCCAGCACAACCCGGAGAAGCTCTTCGCATCCCTGGGCGAGGGCATCTGGGACGCCCTCAAGCACTGCGCCACGACGACCGCGGCGGAGCTCACCTAGCGCCCCCTGTTCGCCCGGCACGACTCCGTGCCGGGCGGGCTTCGCCGCCGGCCTCAGCAGTCGAGGGCGTGCCCGGTCGTCGCGTCGACGTGGCCGGGGACGGCGTCGTGGCGGTCGCCGACCGTCGGCGTGCCGGTGGGTTCGAACATGAGGATCGCGGCACCGCCGGCGGAGGACGGTTTGTGCTCCGTGCCCCGCGGGACGGTGAAGACGCTGCCCTGCGGGAGGCGGACCGTGCGCTCCCCGGCCGGTTCGCGCAAGGAGATGTCCAGTTCGCCCTCCAGGACGAGGAAGAACTCGTCGGTGTCGTCGTGGGCGTGCCAGAGGTGTTCGCCGCGGACTTTGGCGACGCGGACGTCGTAGTCGTTGACACGGGTGACGATGCGGGGGCTCCACAAGGCGTCGAAGGACGCGAGGGCCTTGCCGAGGGCGATGGGCTCGTGGTTCATACGGGCCATCGTTGCCGGTTGAAGCCGCCACGCGTGAGTGCTAGGAATCGCACATGCCGCAAGATTCCTCGCAGCCGGGCCCCGGGCGAACGGCGGGGCCGCACCGGGTCGTCGTGATCGTGGACGAGAACTCCAACCCCTTCGAGCTCGGCTGCACGACCGAGGTCTTCGGCCTGCGCAGGCCCGAGATCGGCCGCCCGCTGTACGACTTGCGCCTCTGCTCGCCCGAGCCGAGCACCCTGATGAGGGACGGGTTCTTCACGCTCACGGGAGTCGCCGGCCTGGAGGCCGCCGACGCGGCGGACACCCTGATCGTTCCCAACCGGCCCGACGTCGACGTGCCGCGCCGCCCGGCCGTTCTCGACGCCGTCCGGCGGGCGCACGCGCGCGGTGCGCGGCTGGTGGGGCTGTGCAGCGGCGCCTTCACCCTGGCCGAGGCCGGGGTGCTCGACGGGCGGCGGGCCACGGCGCACTGGCAGTGGGCGGACTCCTTCCGGGCCCGTTTCCCTGCCGTCCGCCTGGAGGAGAACGTGCTCTTCGTCGACGACGGGGACGTCCTCACCGCGGCGGGCAGCGCGGCCGCGCTCGACCTCGGGCTGCACATCGTCCGCCGCGACCACGGGGCGGACGTCGCCAACGCGGTCAGCCGGCGGCTGGTCTTCGCCGCGCACCGGGACGGCGGGCAGCAGCAGTTCATCGAACGGCCCGTGCCCGACCTGCCCGACGAGTCCCTCGCGCCGGTCCTGGCCTGGGCCCAGGAACACCTGGAGCTGCCCCTGACGGTGGCGGACCTGGCGGCGCGCGCCGCGGTCAGCCCGGCGACGCTGCACCGCCGCTTCCGGGCCCAGCTCGGCACCACTCCCCTGGCCTGGCTCACCCGGGAACGCCTCGCCCTGGCGTGCCGCCTCATCGAGCGGGGCGCCACGCAGATGGAGACCGTGGCCCGGCGCAGCGGGCTGGGCACGGCGGCCAACCTGCGGGCGCTGATGCGGCGCGAGCGGGGGCTGACGCCGTCGGCGTACCGGCAGCGGTTCGGGCCGGGGACGAGGTGACGGCGAAAACCGATGGCTCGACCGCCCTCGCGGAGGCGGTCGCCTGACCCGGCACGCAGGGCCGGACGGGCCCGCCGTCAGGCTCCCGGCACCGTCCCGGACGCGGGCCGGGCCCGGCGGTAGACGCTGTCCTGCACGTGGTCCTTGGCCGGGCCGGTCGTGCGCCAGTGCACGTGCCATTCGTCGTGCGAGACGACAGTGAACGTGCCCTCGTAGCGGTCGGCCGCGCAGGGGTGGGAGACGGTCCAGCTTCCCGTGCGCAGGTCCAGGTCGTGGAAGGGCCGGCCGTCGGCGAAGGTGACCTCGCAGGTGCCGTCGGGTGCGGGCAGCAGGGCGAGCGTGCGGCCCGCCCGGCCCGTCGTGCCGTCCCAGTGCAGCTCGCCGTCCTCGGTCTGCAGCAGCCGGCCGTCGTCCGCCGCGCGGAACACCGCCGTGCCGCGGAAGGAGCCGCTGCGGCCCGACGCCAGGTCGGACAGGCTGCGCTCGACGGTCCACTCCCCCGTCTCGCCCGCCAGGTAGGCCGCCGCGTCGGGCACCGGGCAGAGGCCCGGCATATCGGGCCGTTCCGGGAGCATGGCCGGGGCGAGGGCGGAGGCCGGGGCGGGAGACTGCATTCCCTCATTATCACCCCCCTCCCGCACCCGGCTCCGGTTTGAGCGCCGGTCCCGTCCCCCTTCGGGGTTGCGCGGGGCCGCCCGGGCCCGCCGCGGTCCCGGCTGCGGTACGCAAGCGAGGGTGACCACGCGAGCCGAGAAGGCCGAGACGGCCGAGAAGATCGCCGCCCTCCGTCCCCTCTATCAGAAGGACCTGGCCTCCGGTGTGGAGCGGTTCTTCGCGCCCCGCCGGACGACCTGCCCCTGGTGCGGGTCGGACCGCCTGCGCGAGCGGGTGCGCACGACCGACCTCCTCCAGCACAAGCCCGGCACCTTCGTCATCGACCGGTGCCGCGCGTGCGGGCATCACTTCCAGAATCCGCAACTCAACGACGAGGGGCTGGAGTTCTACTACCGCGACTGCTACGACGGCCTCGGCGCGGAGACCGCGCAGGGCATCCTCGGCGCCCCTCGCAGCCTGAAGCGCCACCGGTCCGTCGCCCGCTCGCTGCGGCCCTTCACCTCTCCCGAGCGCTGGCTGGACGTCGGCACGGGGCACGGGCACTTCCCGCAGATGGCCCGGGAGGTCTTCCCTGACACGGTCTTCGAGGGCCTGGACCAGGGCGAGGGCGTGGAGGCGGCCGCGCGCGAGGGGCGGATCGACCGGGCCCTGCGCGGTTCGTTCACCGAGCTCGCCCCGTCCCTGGCAGGGGCGTACGACGTGGTGACCATGCACCACTACCTGGAGCACACGCCCGACCCACGCGCGCAGCTCCGCGCCGCCCGCACGGCGTTGCGCAGCGGGGGCCTGCTCCACATCGAGGTGCCCGACCCCGAATCGGCCTACGCGAGGCTGCTGGGCCGCTGGTGGCTGCCGTGGTTCCAGCCCCAGCACCTGCACATGACGCCCGCGGGCAACCTGCGGCAGGCGCTGCAGGAATGCGGCTTCACGGTCGTGGCGGCCGAACGCCCCGCCGCCCACCGTCCGGTGGACCTCTGCGCCGCGCTCCTGTACGTGCTCTCCCGTCTGATGCCCCGCGGAGACGCCCCCTGGCATCCGCGGCCGCCGTCCGCCGCCGCCCGGTTCGGCCGGGAAGCGATGTGGAAGGCCGCGCTGCCGGCTGTGATCGCCGCGTACGGTCTCGATCTGCTCCTGAGCCCGCTCGTCCGGCGTATCGGATTCTCCAACGCCTACCGGTTGCTCGCGCGCCGCAACTGAGCGAGCCGTGCGGGTCAGGCCCGTGCGGCGAGGGCTTCGAGGTGGCCGGCGGCCGCGCCGGCGCCTCCGGCCGCGCGCAGGGAGTCGCGCAGCCGCCGGGCGGCGGCGCGGTACGGCGGATCGCCGAGGACGGCGTCGAGCGCCTCGCCCAGCCGGGTGCGGTCGGCACGGCCGAAGCGCACGCGCACCGCCGCGCCGGCCGCCGTCACCTGGGCGGCGACGAAGGGCTGGTCGTCGCGGATGGGGGCGACCACGAGCGGAACGCCGTGCCACAGCGACTCGGCGACGGTGTTGTGGCCCGCGTGGCAGAGCATCGCCGAGGCCGTGGGCAGGAGGGCCACTTGAGGGATGCGCGGCAGGGCGAGGACGGTGTCGTCGCAGCCTCCGGACAGGAATCCACCGGGGTCGGCGATCACGGCCTGCAGGCGGTGCGCCCGTTCGCGTACGGCCGCGGCGCACTCGGTGAGGAAGCGGGCACCGACGTCGGTGTTGACGGTGCCGAGCGAGACCAGGACCGTGTCCCGGGCGCGGTCGCGCCACGCCCGGGGGAGGT
>NZ_JBPQTW010000050.1:0-35896 GCF_051386535.1 Streptomyces sp. URMC 127 | reverse complement strand
CGGGAGGGCAGGGTTACGGGCGCGCCGGCAGGATCCGGCCCGCCCGGAGGATGACGCGGGCCAGTTCCTCGTGGCAGATGTCGCTGTGGGCGCCCGACGGAGGGCCGCCGCGCGCGACGACCGACGAGGCGTCCACGCTGACGCACCCCTGGTCGGGCAGGGCGTCGCGCAGCGCCTGCTCCAGGCTGAGCCGGACGCAGGGGTCGACGGCCTGGATGCCGTCGTGGCCGACGGCGCCCCAGCGCCCGTCGCCGAGCCCGAGGATCCGGTCGTCCTCGCGGGACGTCATGGAGGCGAGGGGGTAGAGGGTGCCCAGCGCGGAGTCGTGGCGGGAGTGGCAGGCCACCAGCGGTCCGCGGATCCGCCGCTGCAGCCCGGCGAGCCCGCCGCCGCGGCCGGTGTCGAACGGCAGGCGGGAGGCGAAGGCGTAGTGCGAGAAGGCGCCCTGGAGGAGGGTCACGCTGCCCAGGAGGGTGCCGTCGTCGGGCAGCCCGCGCAGGGCGAAGGACACGAGCCGGGCGCCGAAGCTGTGCCCGGCCAGGTGCACGCGCAGGCCGGTGGCGGATTCGCCGAGGAGGGCGAGCGCGGGCCCGAGGCCCTTCTCGCCGACGGTGCCCGCGCGCCGCTTCATCGTGTAGTACGACATCTGCCGGAGCACTTCGAGGGCGCCTCCCCACAGCCGCTTCAGGCCGCCGCCGAGGAAGGCGGGCGGCAGCGAGTCCATGTGCTCCAGGGCGTCCGCGAAGGCCTCGCACACCTGCTGCGCGTCACCTGTGAGCAGGTAGGGAGCGTCGTCCTCGCCGGCGTCCGCGGCCGCGAGCCCCTGCGGCGGGGCGGGGGCGAGGCCGCGGACGAGGGAGACGAACTCCGCAAGGCGCGCCGGGTCCCCGGACTGCTGCGCGGCCAGCTCCGCGAGCCGGTCCATCACGGCCCGCTCGCACGGCAGGATCCTGGCCAGGGTCTCGCGGGTGGCGGCGTCGAGGACGGGTGGTGCGGGAGGCGCCTCGGGGGCGGCCGACGGGAAGTCGGGGACGGCCTCGCCCGGGAAGCGCATCGACGGCCAGATCACTCCCGCGTAGCCGGCGCGCACGCCGGGCGCGCCGGCGAGCAGGCCCGGGAAGGGCGCGAAGAAGCGGGAGTAGAGCGCCGTGGCCATCGGCCTGTCGTTGTTCCACCCGTGTGCGAAGACCACCAGGTCGGTGAGGCCCTCGCGCACGGCACCGCGTATGAGGGCGTCGCGCTCGCCGGTGTCGGCGTCCCCGTCCGCGTCGAACGTGAGCTCCCAGTACGGCTCCGCGCTCATGCCGGCCATGGCGTCCCCCTCGTGCAGCCCGGTGCCGGCGCATCGTCCCGCCGCCGGAGGGAACTGTCCAGACGCGCGTCGCGCGGTTCACGCTTCCGTGTCCGGGAAGCGCAAACCGCGGAGCGGGGGGCCGCCGGGCGGTCAGGACTCCGACAGGATGTCCGCGGCCCTGACGCTGTGGATGTGCAGGAGGAGGTCGTACGAGCGGCCGAGCGCGGTCATGTACGTGGGTTCGGGATAGGCGGTGCCGATGTTGCGGGTGGGCCGGGCCTCGGCCAGCCAGTCCTTCGCGGCGCGGGGCGCGCTCCGCATGTCCAGCAGCCAGGCGGGGCGGTGGGCGACCCGGTCGAGGGTGTGCTCGTTGCTGCCGGGGGCGGCGGGACCGACCGTGACGGGCCTGGCGCGTCCCTGGTCGTCGACGGTGTTGAAGGAGCCCTCGGAGAAGGTGAGCCGGACGTTGACGTACGCGGCGCCGAGCCGGTCGCGCAGGAACGCCCCCTGGGTCTTCGGGTACTGCGCCGGGTTGTCGCTCACGTAGGAGACGTGGGCGTTGTGCGCGGACAGCAGGATCTTCTGCCCGGTGTGCCGCTGCCACCAGGCGGTGTTGGCGGCCATGACCTCGTCGCGGTAGCGCATGCAGTCGGCGACGCCCTTGGGGTCGTCGAGGTCGTAGGCGTACATGCCGGCGACCTGGGCGACGGCGCGCGCGTCCTGCACGGCACGGTCGAAGGCGCGGCGGTCGGCGCCGGGGTGCTGCCCGGCCAGCAGATCGAGGGCCTGCCGGGCCCGGTCGGCGTGCGCGCGCCGCTCGGCGAGGGGCTGCTTCAGCAGCGCCTGCATGGTCTCCTTGACGCTCGCGCCGGGCGCGGGGCGCTGGCCGCGGTAGAGCTCGGTGAGGCGGGGCAGGAGCGCGGGGTGGTGCGCACGGGCGTAGCCGGTGACGCGGTCGAACAGCTCCGGTCCGGCGTAGGCGGCGTCGTTGCCGGTGAACTGCACCTTGCGCGCGTGGTGGGTGTTGTAGTCGCGCATCCACGTGAAGAGGTCGAGGTACTCGCGGGTGTTCCACAGGCGGTAGGCGTCCTGGAACTCCTCCCGCATGATCTGCCGGATGTCGCCCTTGCCGTGCAGCACGTAGTCGTTGATGCGCAGGCCCGCGCTCCAGTTGGCCTCCAGGGCGAAGGTCGTGAAGCCCTTCTCCTCGACGAGGTAGCGGAAGATGCGGTGCTTGTTGGCGAAGAACTCGTGCGAGCCGTGCGTGGCCTCGCCGACGCCGATCACCGTGGCGTCGCCGGCCATGGCGCCGAGCGGGCGCAGGTCCGCGGTGCCGCCGCCCGGCTCGGTGTTGCGCAGGGGGTGTGCGGCGGCGGTGAGCGCCGCGACGGGGTCGGTGGAACGGGCCTGCGCCCGCTGGACGAGGGCGGGCGTCCAGGACAGGACGCAGAGGGTCAGGGCGAGCAGCAGGGCGGTGGGGCCGGTGCGCGGGCGCCGGCGCTGGAGGGTCATGAGGGTCGCTCCTCGGGTGGCTGGGCCGTTCGTCGGTGGCCCGTTCCACGATTCCCGGCGCGCCGCTGCGGGACCATCCGACCGGCCCCCGGGCCGGGGTGGGGGCAGCCCCACCGCGGCCCGGTGGTCAGTCGTAGAGGAGGTGTTCCTCGCGCAGCGCGCGGAACCGGGCCAGCCCGGGCTGCCAGGACGCGACGATGTCGTCCACCGGCGCCCCCGCGTCGGTCATCGTGCGCACGGACGCCGTCCCGGCGAGCCGGTCGATCCACCGGTCCGGGCGCCAGGCGAAGTCCGGCCAGACCCGCCGGGCGGTCACGAGGAGCGCGATGCCCGTCCGTACGGGCCGGAAGGCCGCCGGGTCGTGGACGTGCAGGTGCACCCCGCCGATGGTGCGCCCCTGGAACTTGGAGAAGGCGGGCACCGCGTACGCCTCCCTGAAGCGCACCCCCGGCAGGTCCAGGGCGTTCAGGGCGGCAGCCCAGCGGTGGTCGATGCCCTCGGCGCCGACGAGTTCGAAGGGGAGCGTCGTGCCGCGCCCCTCGGAGAGGTTCGTGCCTTCTAGAAGGCAGGTGCCCGCGTACGCGAGGGCGGTGCCGGGCGTGGGCATGTTGGGGCTGGGCGGGACCCAGGGCAGGCCGGTGGCCGAGAAGAAGCCGGCGCGCCGCCAGCCGCTCATGAGCACGGTGTCCAGCCGTGCGGGCCGCCCCGCCGCCGCGGGCACGTACGCAGCGTTGAACAGGCGGGCCAGCTCGGCGACGGTCATGCCGTGCGCCTGCGCGAGCGGCTCGCGGCCCACGCCGGAGGCCAGGGAGCGCTCCAGGACCGGGCCTTCGGCGCCGCGGCCCGATACAGGGTTGGGCCGGTCCAGGACCACGGTCCGCAGGCCCGCGAGCGCCGTGGCGACCAGGCAGTCGTACAGCGTCCAGACGTACGTGTAGAAGCGCGCGCCCACGTCCTGGATGTCGAACACGACGGTGTCCACGCCGGCCCGGCGGAAGAGGTCCGCGAGCTCCCGGCCGCGCTTGCCGTGGATGTCGTGGACGGGCAGGCCGGTCGCCGGGTCGGTGCCGGTGGGCTCCGAGCCGCCGGCCTGTGCCGTGCCGCGGAAGCCGTGCTCGGGGCCGAAGACGGCGCGCAGGTCCACGCGGCGGTCGGCGTGCAGGACGTCCACGATGTGCCGCAGTCCTGCGGTGACGCCCGTGGGGTTGGTGACGACGCCGACGCGGTCCCCGGCGAGCAGGGCGTAGCCGCTGCCGGCCAGCCGGTCGAAGCCGGTGCGGACGCGCGGGGCGGCCGCCGCCTCCACCGGTGCGGCGGCCGGGCCGGCGAGCGCGCCCGCGGCCGCCGTGCCCAGCACCTGGCGGCGCGTCACATGCCGTGCGTACGGGGGGCGTCCCCCGGAAGAGTGCCGCATGGGCATGCACGCTAACGCTCCGGCGGCCCGGCCGGGAGAATGCCGGAGGGCGTGCCTCCGGGCGTGTTCCCGGCCTCTTCCCCCGGCACATACCGACTGGTTAGTCTGCGCGGTGCAGCCGAGCCGAGGGAGACCGAGCGTGGGCATCGTGCGGGACGCGGGAGTTGTCGTCACCGGAGCGGGAGGCGGCATCGGCGCCGCGCTCGCCCGCCGGTTCGCGGCGGAGGGGGCGCGGGTCGCGGTCAACGACCTCGACGCCGCCAAGGCCGAGGCGGTGGCGGCGGAGATCGGCGCGACGGCCGTTCCCGGCGACGCCTCCGGCGTCGTGCCCGCCGCCCGCGAGGCGCTCGGCGGCCGCATCGACGTCTACTGCGCCAACGCAGGCGTCGCCCCCGCAGGCGGTCCCGAAGCCGAGGAGGACCTCTGGGAGAACGCCTGGGACGTCAACGTCATGGCGCACGTGCGGGCGGCGCGCACGCTGCTGCCCGAGTGGCTCGACCGCGGCAGCGGCCGGTTCGTGGCGACGGTCTCCGCGGCCGGGCTGCTGACGATGCTCGGCTCGGCCCCGTACAGCGTGTCCAAGCACGCGGCCCTGGCCTTCGCCGAGTGGCTCTCGCTCACCTACCGCCACTGCGGCATCGAGGTCCACGCCATCTGCCCGCAGGGCGTGCGCACGGACATGCTGCGCGGCACGGGCCCGGCCGGGGACCTGGTCCTCGTGCCCACCGCGATAGAGCCCGCGCAGGTGGCGGACGCGCTCTTCGAGGGGATGGCCGCGGGCCGCTTCCTGATCCTGCCGCACCCGGAGGTCGCGGACTACTACGCGGCTCGCGCGACCGATCCCGACCGCTGGCTGCGCGGCATGAACCACCTCCAGCGCAAGCTCGAAGAGGGGCTGTGAGCGGCGCGGGGTGCGCCGCGCCGGGGGACGGGCCCCTGCCGCAGCGGCTGCTGGCGGCCGCCACCCGGCTCTTCGCCGAGCGGGGCTACGACCGCACGTCCGTCCAGGAGATCGTGGAGGCGGCGGGCGTCACGAAGGGCGCCCTGTACCACTACTTCGGCTCGAAGGACGACCTGCTGCACGAGGTCTACGGACGGGTGCTGCGGCTGCAGCAGGAGCGGCTGGACGCCTTCGCGAGCTCGCGGGCGCCCGTCGCGGAGCGGCTGCGCGAGGCCGCGGCCGACGTGGTGGTCACCACCATCGAGAACCTCGACGACACGAAGATCTTCTTCCGTTCCATGCACCACCTGGGCCCCGAGCGGCTCGCGCAGGTCCGCGCCGAGCGGCGCCGCTACCACGAGCGCTTCCGGGCGCTGGTCGAGGAGGGCCAGCGCACCGGCGTGTTCACCGCGGCCGTCCCCGCCGACCTGGTGGTCGACTACCACTTCGGCTCGGTCCACCACCTGGGCGCCTGGTACCGCGCGGAGGGCAGGCTGAGCGCGCGGGAGGTGGCCGATCACCTGGCCGGGCTGCTGATGCGGGCGCTGCGGCCGTAGGCCCGGGGCCGGTGGCCGGGTCCCTCCGCAGCTTCCTAAGCGCCCGCTCACCCCGGGGTATGGTGTTCGTTCCGCGGGCGCAGGGCCCGCCGGAGGACCGGGAGAGCGGGGCGCGGGATGGGTGCGGAGGGGCAGCAGGGCGGGCAGTGGGCCGAGGTCACGCCCGACGCCGCGCGGCGGCTGGTGACCGCCGCCGTCGAGGCCTTCGCCGAGCGCGGCTACCACGCCACCACCACCCGCGACATCGCGGGCCGCGCCGGCATGAGCCCGGCCGCGCTCTACATCCACTACAAGACGAAGGAAGAGCTGCTCTACCGCATCAGCATCGTCGGCCACCGGCTCGCCCTGGACATCCTGCGCCGGGCGCGGGACGGCGCGGGCAGCCCGGCCGACCGGCTGTCCGAGGCCGTGCGCTCCTTCGTCCGCTGGCACGCCGAGCACCACACGACGGCGCGCGTCGTGCAGTACGAGCTGGGGGCGCTCGGCGAGGAGCACTACGCGGAGATCGTCGCCCTGCGCCGGGACACCGACGCCGCGGTCCGCGCCATCATCGAGGACGGCGTGGCGGCGGGCGAGTTCGCCGCCCCGGACGTCCCGGGCACCACGCTGGCCGTGCTGTCCCTGTGCATCGACGTCGCCCGCTGGTTCAACGCGGAGGGCAAGCGCACGCCGGACGAGGTGGGCGCGCTGTACGCGGACCTGGCGCTGCGCATGGTGGGGTACGCGAAGAAGTAGCGCGCGCGTTCCCGGGCTGATCCATTGACGCGCCCCGCCGGGAATCCTACGGTCTCCCATAGGAATCCACCGGCGCTGGGAGCAGGCGATGAGCGGTACGGGCAACGAGCAGGCGCGGAAGGCCGCCGAGGGGCTGGTCTACTCCGCCGGATTCGGCAACGAGCACAGCAGCGAGGCCGTCCCCGGGGCGCTGCCCCAGGGGCGCAACGCCCCGCAGCGGGCCCCGCTCGGGCTGTACGCGGAGCAGCTGAGCGGCACGGCCTTCACCGAGCCCCGGCACAGCAACCGCCGGTCGTGGCTCTACCGCATCCGCCCCTCGGCGGCCCACCCGCAGTTCACCCGCACCGGCAACGGCCGCCTCGCGAGCGCGCCGTTCACGCAGGCCGTGCCCGACCCCAACCGGCTGCGCTGGAACCCGCTGCCCGAGCCGGCCGAGGGCACGGACTTCCTCGCCGGCCTGTGGACGCTCGGCGGCAACGGCGACGTCACGCAGCGCACCGGCATGGCCGTGCACCTCTACGCCGCGAACGCCTCGATGACCGACCGGGTCTTCAGCGACGCCGACGGCGAGCTGCTCATCGTGCCCGAGCGCGGCGGGCTGCTGCTGCGCACGGAGTTCGGCCTGCTGCGCGCCGAGCCCGGCCACGTGGCGCTGATCCCGCGCGGCGTGCGCTTCCGCGTCGAGCTCCTGGACTCAACGGCCCGCGGCTACGTGTGCGAGAACTACGGGCAGCCCTTCGTCCTGCCCGAGCTGGGGCCGATCGGCGCGAACGGCCTGGCCAACGCGCGCGACTTCCTCGCCCCGGTCGCCGCGTACGAGGACACCGAGGGCCCGGTCGAGGTGATCAACAAGTTCTGCGGCAACCTCTGGACGGCGACGTACGACCACTCGCCGCTGGACGTGGTCGCCTGGCACGGCAACCTCGTCCCGTACGTCTACGACCTGCGCCGCTTCAACGTCATCGGCTCGATCAGCTACGACCACCCGGACCCGTCGATCTTCACGGTGCTCACCTCGCCGTCCGACACCCCGGGCCTGGCCGGCGTCGACTTCGTCGTCTTCGCGCCGCGCTGGCTCGTGGGCGAGGACACCTTCCGGCCGCCGTACTTCCACCGGAACGTGATGAGCGAGTACATGGGCCTGATCGAGGGCGCGTACGACGCCAAGACCGCCGGCGAGGGCGGCTTCGTGCCGGGCGGCGGCTCCCTGCACAACATGATGTCGGCGCACGGGCCGGACCGGGACACCTTCGAGGCGGCGAGCGCGGCCGAGCTGAAGCCGCAGAAGGTGGACGACGGGCTGGCCTTCATGTTCGAGACGCGCTGGCCGGTGACGCTCACCCCGCAGGCGGCCGCCGCCGACCACCTGCAGACGGGCTACGACGGCGTGTGGCAGGGTCTGCAGCGCCACTTCCGTCGCTGACGCCCGCGGAGCTCCCCGTGACCACCTTCGCCCCCGACTCCCTCGCGCTCAACCGCAAGCTGCCGCTCTGGTACCAGGTGTCGCAGTCGCTGCGGGCCTCCATACTCGGGCGCTGCCCGGGCGACCCGCTGCGCCTGCCCACCGAGGACGCCCTCGCCGAGCACTACGGCGTGAGCGTCCTGACCATGCGGCAGGCGCTGAAGGAGCTGGAGGAGGAAGGGCTGATCAGCCGGCACCGGCGGCGCGGCACCTTCATCGAGCCGAGCGCCCGGCGCGGCTCCCCCGTGCGGCTGCTCGGCTCCGTGGACGCGATCGTGGCGCAGCAGTCGGGCGAGCGGACGACCGTGCTGGACCACGGGCCCGCCCCCGTCCCGGCGGAGCTGGCCGAGCACTTCCCCGGCCTGGCCGAGGCGGTGGTCTTCCGGCGGCTGCGCTGCGACGGGGAGTCCGGCGAGCCCACGAACTGGGCGGAGAACCTCGTCCGCCCGGAGGTCGCCGAGCGCATCGACGTGGCGGATCTGGCGCGCTGGCCGATGACGAAGGTGCTGCGGGACGCCGTGGGCGTCCGGATCAGCCGGATCACGGACACGGTCGAGGCCCGGCTCGCCGACCCGGAGACGGCGCGGCTGCTGCAGGTGCCGCTGCTGAGCCCGATCCTGCACTACACGGGCGTGACGTACGACGCGTCGGGCCGGGCGGTGGACGTGGCGCGGATCCGCTACCGCGGCGACCGGTTCTCCTTCACCGTCACGCTGGAGACGCAGACGCAGGCCGACCCGGAGCCGGGGACGGAGTAACGCGCGCCGGGTCGAAGCCGTCGAGCAGCCGGCCCATCGCGCGGGCGAAGTGCGCGTCCAGGTCGACGGGGGCGAGGCCCGCGCCGAGGGCGGCGGCCAGCCGCGGGTGCTCGCCGCGGGAGAGCTCGCGCGTCAGGTACGCCATGCGCGCGGCGTGCTCCTGGCCGGGCGGGAAGGGCGAGGTGCGGGCCCGCTCGGCCTCGGAGATCTCGTTGACCACATAGGCCGAGACGACGCCGTTGACCATCGAGATGAGCTCCATCTTGGTGCCCCCGTCCGCGTCGAGCGGCTCCAGCACCCGCAGGAAGTGCTCGAGGTAGCGCAGGGCGTTCGGGCTGAAGCCGTGGGCGGGCGACATCAGCCGCGGCAGCCAGGGGTGGCGGTGCATCAGGGCGCGGGTCTGCGCGGCGAGGGCGAGGGTGTCGGCCCGCCAGTCGCCCGAGGGCTCCCCGGAGAGGTCGTACTCGCCGCTGACGGCGTCGACCATCAGCTCGTACAGGTCCTCCTTGCGCGGGACGTAGTTGTAGAGCGACATCGTGCCGCAGCCGGTCTCGGCCGCGACGCGGCGCATGGAGACGCCGTCGGGCCCCTCCGCGTCCGCGACGCGCACCGCGGCCGCCGCGATCTCCGCGCGGGTGTGCGCGGGGCGCGGACCGCGCGCGGCGCGTTCGGGGCGGGCCCAGATCACCTCGGGGCGGGCCGTCCGGCCGCTGGCTGCCATCGATCATCACCTCGCCACCATCCTAGTTACGTACACCGTACGGAGTGGGATAGGGTCACGGCCATGACTACGTACGCTGTACTTAGTGAGGGCCTGGAGAAGCGCTTCGGCCCCGTGCACGCGCTGCGCGGGCTCGACCTGGCCGTCCCCGAAGGCACCGTCTGCGGGCTCCTCGGGCGCAACGGCGCGGGAAAGACCACCGCCGTCCGCCTCCTGACCACCCTCATCGCCCCCGACGCCGGAACGGCACGGGTCGCCGGGCACGACGTGCTCCGCGCGCCCCGGGACGTGCGCCGCGCCATCGGCGTCACCGGCCAGGCGACCTCCGTCGACGCCGACCTGACGGGCCGCGAGAACCTGCGCCTGTTCGGCCGGCTGCACCGGCTCGGCCGCGCCACCGCCCGCGCCCGCGCCGACGTCCTGCTGGACCACTTCGGCCTCGCGGACGCCGCCGACCGCCCGGCCCGCACCTACTCCGGCGGCATGCGCCGCCGCCTCGACCTCGCCGCGAGCGTGCTCACCAAGCCCCGCGTGCTCTTCCTGGACGAGCCGACCACCGGCCTCGACCCCGCGAGCCGCGGCGCCATCTGGGACGCCGTCCGCGAACTGACGCGGCACGGGACCACCGTGCTGCTCACCACCCAATACCTGGAGGAGGCGGACCAGTTGGCCGACGAGGTCGTGCTCATCGACGAGGGCCGGGCGGCCGTACGGGGCACGCCGGCACAGCTCAAGGCCGAGCTCGGCGCCCACGCGGAAGTGGTCGTCGCCGAGGAGACCGCGCTCGAGGGCGCGGCGGCCGTCCTGGCCCGGCTCACGGGCGGGCGGCCGGCCCTGGACGCGGCGCGGCGCGCGGCCTCCGCGGTCACCACCGACCCGGGCCTGACCCTGCCTCACCTCGTGCGCGAGCTCGACGCCGCGGGCGTGCCCCTCGTCGACGCCGCCCTGCGGCAGCCCACGCTGGACGAGGTCTTCCTGCACCTGACCGCCGGTGACGGCGACCGTTCTGAGGCCCGGGAGGCCGCCGCATGAGCACCCTCGCCCTGTCCGACACACAGGCCGTGCTCGGCCGCCATCTGCGGCGGATGCGCCGCGTGCCCGGACTGCTCGTCATCACGCTGACCATGCCGGTCACGATGCTGCTGTTCTTCGGCTACGTCTTCGGCAGCGCAGTGGCACTGGAAGGGGGCGCGAACTACCGGGCGTACCTCGTGCCGGGGCTGTTCGCGGTGACCGCCGTCAACGGCGTGATGACGGCGATGCTGGCCTCCGCGCAGGACCTCCAGCGCGGCGTCATGGACCGCTTCCGCACGCTGCCCATGAGCCGCTTCGCCCTCCCGGCCGGGCAGACGGCGGCCGACGTGGTGCTCGCGGCGCTCGGGCTCCTGCCGCTGGTGCTCTGCGGACTGGCCGTCGGCTGGCGGATCGAGGGCGGCGCGGCAGGCGCGGCAGGAGCCTTCGCCCTGCTGATGCTCTTCCGGCTCGTCACGGCCTGGGTCGGCCACTACCTGGGCCTGGTGATCGGCAACGAGGAGAGCGCGGGCCAGCTGGCGGGCGCGACCTTCATGCTGCCGCTGCTGTCGAACGCCTACGTGCCGACCGAGGGCATGCCGGGCTGGCTGCGCACACTGGCCGAGTGGAACCCGATCAGCGCGCTCACCACCGCCTGCCGGGAGCTCTTCGGCAACGGCCACCCTGCGGCGGACGCGTCATGGCCGGTCGCCCACTCCGTTGCGGCGGCCACCGGCTGGGCGCTGCTGCTGCTCGTGGTCTTCGTGCCGCTCACGGTCCGGCGGTACGCACGGGACGCGGGCTGACCGCGACACGGCCGGGTGACGGGCCGGACGTGCCACGGCGCCGTCCGGCCGCACCCCGGGGAGAGGGCGGAGGGCCGACGGCGTCGCTGCCGACGAGGTGGCTGGGGGCGCTGCGCTCGGGGGCCGGGGTCAGTCGTGGTTGCCGAAGAGGGAGCGGCGCAGCCGTCTCAGCGGCGCGAGGAGGGAGACCTTGGCGGTCCGGCTCTGCTTGGCGCTCGCACGATCACGCGTGGTCAGCTCGCGCATGAGCAGGGTCGCCCCCTCGACTTCGCGCTGGGGCACGGCAGGCCCGCCCAGCACCGCGAGATGGCGGTCGAGGCGCGCACTGGAGGCGCCGCTGTTGCAGCTGATGGCAGGCACCCGTGGCCTGCCGCGCATTGCTATCTGATCCATTGAGACTCTCCCCACCCGAACGAGGCACCCGGCTCAGGCAGGGTAACCCTACCGCCCCATTCCGTCACCCGCGCATCGGCGGGGCGGATTCACCGCTCCGTCAAGGGCGTTGACAGGGCTGGCGTGAACCTGCCGTCACTGTCGGCGAGTTAGCGGCTCAAGGATACGCAGAAGAGGGGGCAATCACGCTCCGTTGCGGTAGATTCACCCCGAATCGCTCTCTTGCTGGAGGGGGCCCGTCGATGAGCGGGATGTACGGGGGCGGTCCGGAGGGGGCGGCGACGCCTCCGGACCGGGTGGTGGCGGGCCGGTACCGGCTGCTGGAGCGGCTGGGCCGGGGCGGCATGGGAGTGGTGTGGCGCGCGCGGGACGAGGTCCTCGACCGCGAGGTCGCGGTCAAAGAGGTGCGGGCCCCCGACGGCCTGCTCGACCACGAGGTCCGGCAGCTGTACGTGCGGCTGGAACGCGAGGCCAGGGCCGCCGCGCGCATCTCGCACCCCCATGTCGTGACCGTCTTCGACGTCGCCTCCGACGCCGGGCGGCCGTGGATCGTGATGGAGCTGGTGCGCGGTCTCTCGCTGGCCGACGCCCTGCAGACCGACGGCCCGGTGCCCCCGGCGCACGCGGCGCACATCGGCGCGGGGGTGCTCTCCGCGCTCCGGGGAGCGCACGCGGCGGGCGTACTCCACCGCGACGTGAAACCGGCCAACGTCCTCCTCGCCAACGACGGGCGTGTCGTGCTCACCGACTTCGGGATCGCGACGGTCGAGGGGAGCTCGGCGCTGACCCGGACCGGGGAGCTGGTGGGCTCGCCCGAGTTCCTCGCCCCGGAGCGGGCGCTGGGACACCCGCCGGGGCCCGCCTCCGACCTCTGGTCGCTCGGCGTGACGCTGTACGCGGCGGTCGAGGGCATCTCCCCCTTCCGCCAGGACACCCCTCTCTCCACGATGCGGGCCGTGGTGGACCAGCAGCTCCCGGAGCCGGTCCGGGCGGGGCCGCTCGCGCCCGTGCTCGAAGGGCTGCTGCGCAAGGACCCCGCGCAGCGGCTGGGCGCCGAAGAAGCGGAGGGCATGCTGCGCGTGGTGGCGCGGGGCGGCACCGTCCCCGGCGCGGGCACCCCGTCCGGCTCCGACGCCCCGACGGTCGCCGCATACGCTCCGGCGCACGATGCGGGCGGCGGTCCGGCGGGGCCCGGCGGACCGCCGGGCGGGCACGGCTCCGGCTTCGGCCCGCCGGAGGGCGGCGCCCCGGCCGGCCCCACCGGGCCCGCCGGCGGTGACGCGCGGCGGCGCCGTACAACCGTGGTGCTCGCCGTGGCCGCCGTCGTGCTCGCCCTGCTGGCCGGCGGGCTGGTGTGGGCGTTCACCCGGGGCGGCGGCAGCAGCCACGGCAGTGACAACGCGGCGTCCGCCGCTCCGGGAGACGCTCCGGGAGACAAGGACGCGGGCGCAGGGAAGACGGGCAGCTCCGCCGGAAAGGAACCGGAGACCTCCGGCTCTGCCGGCGGCTCCTCGTCCGGCCTGCGGGCCTCGGTCGAGGCGGAGCACGACACGTACACGGGGCCGTGCCCGACGGATCCCCTGAGTTCGCAGCTCGTGTTCCTGGTGACGTTCACCGCCGACCGCTCCCCCGTTCATCTCGTCTATCACTGGGTCACCGGCAGCGGGCGGACGAGCACCGAACAGTCCGCCGACATCCGGAGCGGCCGGACCGTCACCCTGCGGCACTACGAACCCGCGCGCGCTTCGGGCAAGGACTGGATCGGGGTCGAGGTCAAGTCCCCGCAGAAGGCCGCCTCCAACCATGTGTCGTTCACGGTCACCTGCCGGGACTCCTCGTCCGGCAGGCCGCCGGGCAAGCCGTCCTCGCCGGGAACGGCCCCGCCGTCCCGGTCGCGGGGCCCGTCGCCCTCCGCTTCGACGGGCCCGACGTACGGCTACGGCTACAGCTACGGGTCAGGCGGCTGAGGAGAAGACCGGCAGATAGCCTCCGGCCTGGCCCGCCGCGTTCGGGTGGTAGGAGCTGTCGATCGGGAAGGTCACGCTGTTGAGCCAGGGGCTTCCGGAGCAGAGCTCGTGGCCGGTGAAGCCCGCGGCGGCGTCCCCGTAGGAGAAGCCGTGGTCGGCGGCCCGTTTGGCGATCACGGAATTGAGCAGGTCCGCGGCGGCGTTGATGGCCGTTCTCTTGGCCTCGCTCAGACCGCCGCACGTGGTGGCGCCGAGTTTATAGAAGCGCGGATATCCGAGGACGACGACATGGGCGGCGGGTGCTCTGCCCTTGATGGCGGTATAGACCTTGTCGAGTTCCCCGGGAAGCGTGTTCCGGACGTACGTACGGGCCTGGTCGATACGGGCCAGGCAGGCGCTGTCACCGTTGAGCACGCAGGTGGTCATGGTGTCGCCGAAACCGGCGTCATTGCCTCCGATGCTGATCGAGACGAGGCCGGTCGAGCTGTTCAGCGGGCCGAGCTGCTTGCTGAGAACATCACCCGTTCGGGCGCCCGAGCACGCGGTGAAGGCGAAGGTCGAGGGGGCGTGCGCGGCCGCCCAGAGCGCGGGGTAGGACTTGGAGCTGCGCTTGCAGTCCCCGCTGTTCGTGTAGTAACTGCCGGCTCCCAGGCCGGACGAGTAGGAGTCACCGAGCGCCACATAGCCGGGAGTTGAGATCTTCTGGGCGGCTTGGGCGGCGCCTGCTCCGGTGAGTGCCAGGGCGGCGGCGAGGGCGAACGCGGAGAGGGAACCCGCGAGGCGGGACAGCTTCATGGAACCTCCTTTACCAGGGTTTCTGCCGTACCCGTGGTAGCAGCAGACCGCGATTCATGGAAGTGTCCATGACAAAAATGTGAGCGGATGAACGCTCAATCACCCACAGCCGGGGACAATCTGACGGGTCAACATATTCGTGCAGTATTCATCTGACCGAAAGACTCCGGTTCTGTTCCGATACGGTAACCGGAGGCCGTTTGCACGGCCTTCACATCTTGACGTCGCTCCGCCGATTGCGCGACATTGAAGCCTCGGCATCCGGCGCTTCGGGGGGCAAAGTCGCCAATGCAGAGCTTCACAGATCCCACCGGTCTCACCGGCACGTCCGGCACACCCGGCACATCGGTTCCTTCTCAGCCGTCTCAGACGTCTCAGTCTTCTCAGCACTCTCGTTCTTCGGGTCCGCCCGGCCCGGCCGGTCCGCCTGGTCCGCCCGGCCCGTCCGGCCTGTCCGGCCCGTCCGGCCTGTCCGGCCCGGCCGCCGCAGCCGGGCACACCGGCCCCGCGGCCGCACCCGACCGGCCCGGGGCCGCGGGCGGCGCGCTGCCCGGCGATTCGCTTCCCGTGGTGGCGGGGGCCGCCACGGCGATCGCGGGGGTCGGCGCCGTGCTGGCGCTCGCCGACATCGGCTCGCCGCTGCGCGCACCGTTCACGCTCTTCTTCCTGCTCGTCGCGCCGGCGTGCGCCGTGGGGGCGGCGCTGCGCGGCCTCGATCCGCTCAGCAGGTCCGTGGTGGCGGCCGGCGGGGCCGTCGCCGTCGACATGCTCGTCGCACAGGCCATGCTCGCGCTCCACACCTGGACGGTGCGGGGCGGCGTCGCCGCGGTCGCGGCCGTCAGCCTCCTCCTGTTCCTGCTGGCACACGTGCGGCGCCACCGCGGCCGTGCGGCGAAAAGTCGGGCTTCCTGACGTGAACATCAGCGTGTACCGGCCCGGCGAGCTCACCGCGGCCGACCGGGCGGCCTGGTCCGCCCTGCAGGAACGGGCGGTGGAGGACGGCTCTCCGCAGCTTGCGAATCCTTTCCTCGCACCCGAGTTCGCCCTCGCGGTCGGCCGGTGCCGGCCCGGGGCGCGGATCGCGGTGGTGCGCGAGGACGGCGAGCCGGCCGGCTTCTTCCCGTACCAGCGCTCCGCCCTGGGGGTGGGCCGGGCGATCGGCCTCGGCCTCTCGGACGCCCAGGGGCTCATCCACCGGCCCGGCTTCCAGTGGGACGCCCGCGAGCTGCTGCACGCCTGCGGCCTGTCCGTATGGGAGTTCGACCACCTGGTGGAGGGGCAGAAGCCGTTCGAGATCGGCGCCTCGGGGTCCTACCGGTCCCCCGTGGTGGACGTCGAGCAGGGGTTCGAGCCGTATCTGGCGGTCCTGCGCAAGCAGTCACCCAAGTTCACCCGCACCACGCTCGCCAAGGAGCGCCGGCTGGGGCGCGACATCGGCGGCGTGCGGTACGTGCACGACGAGCGCGACCCGGAGGTGCTGCGGACCCTGATCTCCTGGAAGTCCGCGCAGTACCGAAGAACGGGGCGCAGCGACCGGTTCGCGCGCCCGTGGATAGCGCGCCTGGTCGAACAGCTCTTCCACACCAGGACGGAGTCCTTCGCGGGCCTGCTGTCGGTGCTGTACGCCGGGGGGCGGCCGGTCGCGGCCCACTTCGGGCTGCGGTCGCGGCGGGTGCTCGCCTGCTGGTTCCCCTCCTACGACCCGGCGTTCGCGAAGTACTCGCCGGGCCTGGTGCTGCACCTGCGGATGGCGGAGGGGGCGGCCGCCGCGGGGCTGGCCTACCTCGACCTGGGGCGGGGCGAGAAGGAGTACAAGAACTCGCTGAAGACGCGCGAGCTATGTGTGTCGGAGGGGTGGGTCACGCGCCGGCACCCGGTCGCACTGGGGCACCGCGCCCGGCGTGCGCCGGTGCGGGCGCTGCGCAACACCGTGCTGTCCCGGCCCGAGCTCTTCGAGCCCGCCGACCGGCTGCTCAAGCGCGTGGGCAGGTTGCGCCAGGGCGGCTGAGGGCGCACCGCGTCCCACGCGCGCCGCTAGCGGCGCAAAGTGTCAACACGACGCACGAGTTGGGCGCAAAAAACACCCAAAGGAGGAGTCACCGCACCAGCTCTTGCCATACAGTCTCAACCATCAATACCGTCGTACATCCACCCGCATCGGCCCATCATGCAAAGCGGCTCAAGGGGAGGGCAAGCGTCGCGATGGTGCCCGGGGCGGGGCGCGGTGGGGGGTGCCGCGTCCGGCTGATCAGAGTCGCCGAGTCGCGTGAACCGCGCGGCCAGCAACCGTTGCCAGCTCACCCGGCCCATGCGGCGATGCACGCCGTCAGGGCAGGGTGAGTACCCCCTTTTCGAACCGGATACGCCACCGGACCGCTCGGGGCGGGCGGTCCACCGGACGAGAGGGACATCCGAGTCATGAGTTCTTTCCTGCGCCCGGCGGCCGATCAGGAGGGCCTGGTCGCCGCCCACTACCGCCCGGTGACGACACACTTCGCCATAGCGCCACCCGTGAGCGTCGTCATCCCCGCCATGAACGAGGCGGAGAACCTCCCGTACGTCTTCAAGACCCTGCCGGAGTGGATCCACGAGGTCGTCCTGGTCGACGGCAACTCCACGGACGACACCATCGAGGTCGCCCGCGAGCTGTGGCCCGGCGTCAAGGTGGTCCAGCAGCTCGGCAAGGGCAAGGGCGACGCCCTGATCACGGGCTTCGCCGCCTGCACGGGCGAGATCATCGTGATGGTCGACGCGGACGGCTCGGCCGACGGAAGCGAGATCGTGAGCTATGTGTCCGCCCTCGTCGGCGGCGCGGACTTCGCCAAGGGCTCCCGGTTCGCCAACGGCGGCGGCACGGACGACATGACGCCGATCCGCAAGCTCGGCAACCGCGTGCTGTGCTCGCTCGTCAACCACAAGTTCGGCGCCCGCTACACCGATCTGTGCTACGGCTACAACGCCTTCTGGAAGCACTGCCTGGACGACATCGCCCTCGACTGCGCCGGCTTCGAGGTGGAGACCCTGATGAACATCAGAGTCGTCAAGGCGGGCCTTCGCGTCCAGGAGATTCCCAGCCACGAGTTCGTCCGCATCCACGGCGCCAGCAATCTGCGCGCCGTGCGGGACGGGCTGCGCGTGCTGAAAGTGATCCTGCAGGAGCGCGGCACCCGGCGCCGCCGCCCGCAGCGGCCGGCCATCGCGCCCGCCGCCAACCGTGGGGAAGTGTCTTGACCACCATCGCTTCTCCCGGCAGTGCACCGGCCGGCGCCGCAGGCGGCGCCGGTACGGCCACCGGACCCACGGTCTCGGTGGTCATCTGCGTCTACACCGAGGACCGCTGGGAGGACATCCTCGCCGCGGTGGCCTCGGTCCGCGAGCAGTCCCGGCCCGCGCTGGAGACCCTCGTGGTCGTGGACCACAACCCGGCCCTGCTGCGGCGGCTCGCCAAGCAGTTCGGGGACGACGGCTGCGCCGGCGACGGGGTGCGGGTGCTCGCGAACGCGGGCCCCCGCGGCCTGTCCGCCGGCCGCAACACCGGCATCGCGGCCTCCTCCGGCGAGATCATCGCCTTCCTCGACGACGACGCCGTCGCCGAGCGGGACTGGCTGCGGCACTTCGCCGAGGCCTACGCCGACCCGCGGGTGATGGCGGTGGGCGGCCGCACCCGGCCGGTGTGGGAGTCCCGGCGGCGGCCCGACTGGTTCCCCGAGGAGTTCGACTGGGCCGTCGGCTGCACCTACCGGGGCCTGCCGCCCGGCAAGGTCCGGGTGCGCAACGTGCTCGGGGGCAACGCCTCCTTCCGCCGGTCGGCCTTCGAGCTGGCCGGCGGCTTCGCCAGCGGCATCGGCCGCGACGGCGACCGGCTGCCCCTGGGCTGCGAGGAGACGGAGCTGTGCATCCGGCTGACCCGGGCCGTGCCCGGGGCGGTCCTGCTGCTCGACGACCGGTCGGTCATCCACCACCGGGTGCCCGCGGCCCGCGAGCGCTTCGGCTACGTGTGGACCCGCTCCTACGCCGAGGGCCTGTCCAAGGCCCTGGTGGCGCGGAGCGTGGGGGCCGGCAAGGGCCTGGCGTCCGAGCGGCGGTACACCACACGGGTGCTGCCCGCCGGGGTCGCGCGGGGGCTGCGCGACGCCCTGCTGGGCAGGCCCGGCGGCGCGGCGCGCGCCGGGGTGATCCTGGCCGGGCTGACGGCCGCGACCGGTGGCTATGCGGTGGGCACGCTGCGGGCCCGCCGGGGCGGCGGGCGCTTCGCGGTGGCGGCGGCCCAGGAGCCGGCCGGGCTCAGACCGGCAGAGGAGGCGGGTTCATGAGCGCGAGCCGGGTCCCCATACTGATGTACCACGCGGTGGCGCACGCTCCGGCGCGCGCCACGTACGGCCTGTCGGTCTCGCCGCACGCGTTCGCGCGGCAGATGCGGCTCCTTGCCGACCGCGGGTTCCACCCGCTGACGACCGAGGAGCTGGCGAAGGCGTGGCGGGCCGGCTCCGGGCTGCCCCGGAAGCCGGTGCTGATCACCTTCGACGACGGCTACGAAGGCGTGCACCGGCACGCCCTCCCGACGCTGGTGGAGCACCGTTTCAGCTCCACGCTCTTCGCGTCCACGGGCTGGATCCGCGGTGCGCACGAGACCGGGGGCGCGCTCGACCTGATGCTGGACTGGAGCCAGGTGCGGGAGCTCGCGGAGTCGGGAATGGAGATCGGCGGGCACAGCCACACCCACCCCGAGCTCGATCAACTGCCGGACGACCGGCTGTGGTTCGAGGTGCTGCGGTGCCGCGAGATACTGGCCACGGAGCTGGGGCGGACGCCGGTCTCCTTCGCCTATCCCTACGGCTATTCCAGCCGCCGGGTGCGGCGCATCGTCCGGGCGGCGGGCTTCGGCATCTCCCTGGCCGTGGGCAACGGCCTGGCCTCCCGCCCGCAGGGGCCGTACGCCCTGGAGCGGGTGACGGTGCGCCGCTCGACGGGCATCGCCGAGTTCGAGCGGCTCGTGGAGGGCCGGGGGGTGGGGCGGATCTTCGCCCGGGACCGCACGCTCACCAAGGGCTACGCCCTCTACCGCAGAACGCGACAGGTCGTCAGGAAGGCAAGCGAAACCCGTGTCTGACACGTCCACCCGAACCGAGGAGCGGGAGACGGAGGGGCCGGCCGGCCGCAGGCTGCGGCTGCCGGGGCGGGGCGGCGGGAGTCCGCTGTTCCGCAACGCCTTCGCGCTGATGCTCAACACGGGCATCAGCGCCGTCCTCGGTCTCGGGTACTGGCTGATCGCCGCCCGGTACTACACGGAGGGGGCGGTCGGCCAGGGCTCGGCGGCCATCGCCGCGATGAAGCTCATCGCCGGGCTCACCGCGGTGACGCTGACCGGAGGGCTGGCGCGGTTCATCCCGGTCGCCGGGCGGACGACGGGCAAGCTGGTCCTGCGCACGTACGCGGGCAGTTCGCTGATCGTCGCGCTCGCGGCCGGCGTCTTCCTGCTCACGCTGGGCTCCTGGGGGCCGTCGTACCGCTTCCTGCACGGCCCCCTCACCGGCCTGGGCTTCATCGCCGCCGTCGTCGCCTGGTCGGTGCTCACCCTGCAGGACGGGGTGCTCACCGGCCTGCGCCGGGCGCTGTGGGTGCCCGTGGGCAACACCGTCTTCTCCGCGGCGAAGCTGGCCCTGCTGGTGGGGCTGGCGGCGACGCTGCCCACCTCCGGCGTCTTCGTGTCCTGGGTGGTGTCGATCGCCGTGTCGGTGCTCCCGCTGGGCTGGCTTGTCTTCCGCCGGCTCGTGCCCCGGCACGCCGCGGCGACGGAGGCGACGGCGCGTCCCGCCTCGTACCGCGAGATGGGCCGCTTCCTCGCCGGGGACTACACGGGCTCGCTGTTCTCCCTGGCCGTGGTCTACCTCGTGCCGGTGATCATCGCCTCGCAGGTCAGCTCCGAGGACAACGCGTACTTCTACATCACCACCACCATCGGCGGCACGGTCAACCTGCTCGCGATCAACATGGGCGCGTCGCTGACCGTGGAGGGCTCGCACGACCCGGCGCGGCTCGCGGGGAACTGCCGGGCGGCGCTGCGCCGGATGGCCATGATCATGGTGCCGGTCTGCCTCCTGCTGTTCTTCCTCGCGCCGTACATCCTGGGCGTCTTCGGCCCCGGGTACGCCCACGCGGCCACGCCGCTGCTGCGCTGGTTCGCGGTGGGGGCGGCGCTGCGCGTGGTGATGGAGGTCTACTTCGCGGTGCTGCGGGCGCAGAGCCGGACGGCGGGACTGGCCTATCTCCAGGGGCTGTTGTGCGTCCTGGTGCTGGGGCTGACGCTGCTGCTCCTGCCGCGCATGGGGCTCACGGGTGCGGGGGTGGCGGAGATCTGCAGTCTGGCGGTCATCGTCTCCATCGCGGCGGTCAAGCTCCGCCGGATCCTGCGCGGCACGCGCCCGGCGCCCGTCGCCTACGCCCCCGATGTCGCCCCCGACGGCGATCTGGCCGACCTGGCGGTCCGCGGCGACCGGCGGGACGCCCCGCGCACCGAGCCGCACGGCGTCCGGCGCGGGCTGCGGCACGGCATCACCCGCGGATTAGGGGGTGACGGCGAGGAGGCGCCCGGGGAGAGAGACACCGGCGGCTTCGGTACCCGCTGGGCCCTGCGCGCCGCGCTCGACGCGGACACGATGCCGCTGGGCGTGCGGCTGGACTTCGACCACTTGGAGAGGCGCCCCGATCTCCGGCACACCCCGGAGGCGGTCGTCGTGTCCCACTCCGCGTCCCGGACCGCGCCCGGCCGGCCCGTCGCACATCCCCCGCAGGAGAAGGCCGTCATCCAGGAGAAAGCTCAGGAGAAGCCCCGGGAAAAGCCCCGGGAGAAGCCCCGGGAGAAGGCCGCCGCTCCCCCGGGCCCGCCGCCGTGGTGGCGCCGCCCGGAAGCGGCGGTCTGGCTGCTGCTGGCCGCGGCCCTCGTCCTGTACTGGGCGCCGCTGGCGGGCGCCGGCGAGGCCGCGCTGGACGGGATGGGCGGCCTCGGCCTGATCTCCGTGCTGCCCGTGGCCACGCTGGCCGGGGCGGCCCTGCTGATCGCCGCGTTCGCGGCGGCCCTGTGCCTGGACGGCCAGCGGCGCCGGCTGCTGACGGCCGTCCTGGTGCTGACGGTGGTGTGCCTGCACGCGCTGCCCGCGGTGCTGGAGGCGCAGCCGCGCTTCGCGACGGCCTGGCAGCACCTGGGCTTCCTGGACTTCATCGACCGCACGGGCGTGGCCGCTCCGGATCTCGACGCCCGCTGGAGCTGGCCCGGGTTCTTCGCCCTGATGGCGTTCGCCGCACGGACGGCCGGCGTGCACGACCTCACGGAAGTGCTGCGCTGGTGGCCGACGGCGATCCAGCTGCTGTGCCTGGCGCCGCTCGCGCTGCTGCTGCGGGCCGTGCGCGCGGGCTGGCGGGCGAAGTGGACGGCGGCCTGGCTGTTCGTGCTGTGCGGCTGGGTCGGGCAGGACTACTTCTCCCCGCAGGCGCTCAACTACTTCTTCTACCTGCTGTTCGCCGCGGTTCTGCTGGTGTGGTTCCGCTGGCCGCGGCAGCTGCGCGGCGCGCTGATCCCCGGGGAGACGGAGCCGCTGCCGGCCGGCCGGCGGGCGCAGGGCGCGCTGCTGGCCGTGGTGGTCGCGCTGTTCGCGGCGTCGGTGGTGAGCCATCAGCTGACGCCGTTCGTGATGCTGGGGGTGCTGACCGCGCTGGTGGTCACCCGCCGCTCGACGCTGACCGGTCTGCCGCTGCTGTGCGGCGTGATGCTGGTGGTGTGGGTGGGCTTCCTGGCGGAGCCGTACTGGTCGGGCCACTTCGACGAGCTCTTCGGCGGCCTGGGCTCCCTGGGCGGCAATGTCTCCTCCTCGGTCTCGGGCCGGATCGAGGGCGGCAGCCCGGTCCACAAGCTGGTGCTCTACACGCGCGTGGTGCTCGCGGGCGGGGTGCTGGCCTTCGCCGCGGCCGGCTGGTGGCGCCGGCGCCACGCGGGGATCGGCGATGTGGCGCTGCTGGTGCTGACCGCCGTGCCGTTCCTGGCCTTCGGCATGCAGTCGTACGGCGGCGAGGTGGCCCTGCGGGTGTTCCTGTTCGCGCTGCCGGGCGCGTGCGTGCTGGCGGCGCTCGCGCTGTTCCCGCGCGCCGCGGAGCGTCCCGGCCGGCCGCTCGTGGCGCCTCTGGCCGCGCTGGTGGCGGGCCTGGTCCTGGTCTTCGGCTTCCTGGTGGCCCGCTGGGGCAACGAGCCGTTCGAGCGGGTGCGGCCCGGCGAGGTCGCCGCGATGGACTTCGTGTACGCGCACGACAAGCCGACCGTACGGCTGCTGTGGATGAGCAGCGATCCGTCGAAGAACGTCACCCCGGCCATGCCGTGGGGCGCCCGGGACATGGAGCGCGTGCAGTACGACGCGATGCTCGCCCCGCGCGACCCGGCCCGCGTGGACGAGCTGGTCACCGCGCTGAGGAAGGCCGGCCCGAACGCGTATCTGATCGTCAACCGCGGCCAGTCGGTGTACCTGCAGCTCGACGCCGGCTATGCGGACGGCTGGGACGGCCGGGTGCGCAAGGCGCTCGACGGCCGGACGGAGCTGCGCCGGGCGTTCTGGAACGAGGACGCCGTGCTGTACGAGCTCAAGCGCAAGCCCGCCGGGGAGGCGCCGCAGCCCAGGCCGGGGCCGGCGGGCCCGCGGGTGACGTGGACGCCGGTGTCGGTGGTCGGGGCACTGGCCGCGGCGGCCCTGCTGGTGCTGCTGACGGCGCGGGAGATGGTGCGGGTCGTGGCCCGGCCGGGAGTGCGGCAGCTGCGCTGGATGCAGGGCTCGTACTGGTTCGCGCTGCCGCTGCTGCTGGTCCTGCTGGCGTCGCTGGTCCACCGCTTCGCCACCATGTCGTAGCCGGGGGCCGTCCGGGACCGGCCGCCGGGCCGGTTCAGCCGGCCCAGCGGATCTCGTTGGGCGCCAGGTCCAGCGGCTTGCCGTCCACCTCGACGGTCAGCCGCCGGTCCTGCATGTTGACGACGAGGACGGTGCTGCCCGCGGCGAGCGCGCTGACGGCGTCGCGGTTCTCGCCGGTGACCTCGGGAGTGCGCAGCTCCGCGCCGGGCGGGAAGGCCTTGCCGAAGCGGGACAGCAGGTCCAGCATCGGCAGGCCGCCCCCGCCGCCCTTCAGTTCGGTGCTGCGCCACAGGCAGCCGGGGCAGTCGGCGCCGGTCTCCTCGGGGTTCCAGTAGAAGGCCGCGGAGACGCCCGCTCTGGCCAGCTGCACCATGGTCGTGGCGTGCACGGCGAGGCGGTGCGGCTCGGTCCACAGCTTGCGGTCGTCGTTGGCGTCGGCGGGCTCCACGTACCACTCGGACCACCAGACGGGCAGGCCGGTGGTCCTGCGCAGCCACCTGGTCACGTCGCCGAACTTCGCGGTCGCCGCGAACTCGTCGGGGAAGAGCTTGCTGCCCTCGCGGGTGTAGCTGGCGCCGTCGACGACGAGGAAGTCGGCGCCCTTCTTGTGGGCGTTCCAGTACGTGAGGGCGTCGACGGCCCGCTGGTCGACCGAGCCCCAGGGGCCGCGCACGGACGAGGCGTTGGAGGACGAGCCGGGCGGATTGCTGTCCATGCTGATGTAGGGGCCGCCGACGACGTTGGCGCTGTTCTGCCGCTTCAGCTCCGCGTAGACGAGGTTGTACAGCTCGGTGTAGCCCTCGTAGTTCCAGCGGCCCTTGCGCTCGTCGTAGAAGCCCTTGAACTCGTTCCAGACGATGAAGTGGCGGATGTCGGGGTAGCGCTTGGCGATGACGCCGGCGAGCTCGGCGAAGTCCCGGTAGTGGGCGCGGTCGGGCGCCTTCTCCAGGGACTTCTGCGACCAGTCGGTGCGCTCGCCGCCGCCCTTCATCCAGTCCGGCGCGCAGCACAGGGTGAGCACGGGCGTCGCGTTGGTCCTGCGCATGAAGGCGACGCGGCGGTCGAGGTCGCCGAAGTTGTACGTACCGGGCCTGGGCTCGGGGTTGTCGACGCCCCAGCCCATGATGTGCTGGTTCTGCGGCATGGGCGTGGCGGCGAGGAGGCCGGCGGCGGCCCGGCGGGCGGCGTCGTCGCCGCGGTCGGCGCTGTACTGGGTGTGGGTGAAGCCCCAGCCGAGGTCCACGGCGGCCGACCGGTCGCCGTCGGAGCCGTCGGAGAGGTCCCCGCCGCCGGTCTCCAGGCTGGTCGCCCACAGGACGAGCAGCAGGCCCAGGGCGAGCGCGCCGGCCGCGACCAGCACGGCCCACCGCCATCGCCCCGCCCGTCGAAACGTCCGGACTGCGCCACGTCGTCCCATCACGGGCAAGCGTATCCGCGGCCGAATCCCCGTGGGCGCGTTCCGGACGAACGCGGGCAGGTGTCGTGGTTCCGGTCGCGGATCCGGCGTGGCCGGGCGTGAAGGAGCCGGGTCCCTCCGGGGAGCAAGAGGGAAAACCTGTGTGCGCAAGGGGCACCGGTGCCGGATCATGGGCGGCATGTGTGCCGACCGCCGCCCCAGCGCCAGGAGTCAGGCCCTGCCCACCGACCCGGACTTCGCTCCGGCCGAGAAGTCGCTGCCGATCCGGCTGACCATGGACGACAGCGACTCGCCGTCCGACGTCATCGACGCCCTGTTCCTGGGCCGGTTCGCCACCGGCGAGCAGCCGTACGCGCACAGCCACTCCGTGGACCGCGTCAAGTCCGGCGTCACCCTCGTCCCGCGCGGAGCGCACGACGCGGCCCGCCGGCGGGACGACGACCGCAGCGCGTCCCTCGTCGAGGGCGACGGCTGGACGATGCTGGTCTCCCGCTGGAACCGGGGGGCGGACGTGTCCGTGACCGCCACCACGGACGAGCTGGCCAGGAAGGTGCTCGGCCAGGCCGTCGAGGGCGCGGAGGACGAGCCGGAGCCGCAGCCGGAGCACGTCACCATGGGCTTCTGGTACGTCTCGCCGCGGCGCGGGCCGCACCGCACGACGCGGCAGATCTCCGCCGGCACGTGGGAGGAGGTGCGGCCCAACTACACGGCGCGGGTCGCGGACGCCATGGACCGGCTGATGAAGGTCACCCCGGACGACATCGCCGGGCGGCTGCTCCTCCTGCACGGCCCGCCCGGCACGGGCAAGACGTCCGCCCTGCGCACGCTCGCCCGGTCGTGGCGGGACTGGTGCCAGGTGGACTGCGTGCTCGACCCCGAGCGGCTGTTCAACGACGTCGGCTATCTGATGGACATCGCCATCGGCGAGGACGACGGCAGCTCCAAGGGCCGCTGGCGGCTGCTGCTCCTGGAGGACTGCGACGAGCTGATCCGCGGCGAGGCCAAGCACACGGCGGGGCAGGCCCTGTCCCGGCTGCTGAACCTCACGGACGGGCTGCTCGGGCAGGGCCGCAACGTCCTCGTCGGCGTCACCACCAACGAGGACCTGGAGCGGCTCCACCCGGCCGTGGTGCGGCCGGGCCGCTGCCTGGCCCGGATCGAGGTCGGCCCGCTGACCCGCGGGGAGGCGGTGGCCTGGCTGGGCACGGAGGAGGGCATCGGCCGCGAGGGCGCGACCCTCGCGGAACTGTTCGCCTTGCGGCGCGGCGGGGGGCCGGCGTCGGTGCCGGCGGCGCGCGGCGGGGTGGATGCGGGGTTGTATCTGTGACGCCCCCGCCTGACCTGCGCTGACGGCCCTGCGGCCCGGGGCCGGTCCGGCACCGCCGGAAAGGCGCGTGGTGGCTGGGCGCCGCTGCGGCGGAAGAAAGGGGCGCGCCCTCGGGCATGGGGCAGCCCCGTGACGCCCTACGAGCCGAGGCCCGTCCGGCACCGCCGGAAAGGCGCGTGTCGGCTGAGCGCCGTCGCGGCGGGAGAAAAGGGCGCGCCCTCGGGCAGGGGGGCAGCCCCGTGACGCCCTACGGGCCGAGGCCCGTTCGGCACCGCCGGAAAGGCGCGTGGTGGCTAGGCGCCACTGCGGCGGGAGAAAGGGGCGCGCCCTCGGGCATGGGGCAGCCCGTGACGCCCTACGGGCCGAGGCCCGTTCGGCACCGCCGGAAAGGCGCGTGGTGGCTAAGCGCCGTTGCGGCGGAGAAGAGGGCGCGCCCTCGGGCGGCTAGCCGTACACCGCCCGCAGGGCGTTCTCCGCCGCCGCGTGGGCGGCCTCGCGGTCCAGGCCGAGGCGGTGCACCCGCTCCGCGAAGGCGGCGGCCGCGGCCGCCGCCTCGCGCGTCGCCGTGTCGCCCGGGGCGGCGACAAAAGAGCCGTGGCGGCCGCGGGTCTCGATGACGCCGTCGGCCTCCAGCGCGCGGTAGGACTTGGCGACGGTGTTCACGGCGAGGCCGAGCTCCCCGGCGAGGCCGCGGACCGTGGGGAGCTTGAAGCCGACGGGCAGCTCGCCGGAGCGGGCGAGCCCGGCGATCCGGGCGCGGATCTGCTCGAAGGGCGGCTCGGCCGCGTCCGGGTCGACGGTGATCTTCAGGGTCACGCCGGGACTCTACAGCGTCTACAGCTCCAGCGCGGTGCCGTGCATGCGCAGCCACGCGTCCAGGTTGAGGACGAGTTCGGTGGCGGAGCGGAACGCCTCGCCGGCGTCGTCGGCGAGGGAGGCGGCGACGGCCCCGGTGTCGAGCAGGGGGCGTACGGGCGCGTCCTTGTCGGCGAGGACGCGGGCGAGCTCGGCGCGCAGCGCGGCGGCGTAGCGGGGGTCCTGGATGCTGGGGTAGGGGCTCTTGACGCGGTCGGCGACCTTCGCGGGCAGCACGTCGCGGACGGCGGCGCGCAGCAGGGACTTCTCGCGGCCGTCGAAGGTCTTCATGGCCCAGGGGGTGTTGAAGACGTATTCGACGAGGCGGTGGTCGCAGAAGGGGACGCGCACTTCGAGGCCGACGGCCATGCTGGCGCGGTCCTTGCGGTCGAGGAGGAGCTGGACGAAGCGGGTGAGGTGGAGGTAGCTGATCTCGCGCATGCGCCGTTCGAGGCCGGTTTCGCCGGGCAGCCGGGGCACTTCGGCGAGGGCTTCGCGGTAGCGGGCGTCCTGGTAGCCGGGGAGGTCGAGTTTGGCGAGGAGGCCGTGGTCGAGGAGGGCGGAGCGGCCTCCGCTGTGTTCGCCGGCGAAGCGGTCGGCGGCTCCGGCGGCGGCCCAGGGGAAGGTGTCGGCGTGGACGTGCTCGGGGTCGTGGAACCACCGGTAGCCGCCGAAGACCTCGTCGGCGGACTCGCCGGACAGGGCGACGGTGGACTGTTCGCGGATGGCCTTGAAGAGCAGGTAGAGGGAGACGTCGCCGTCGCCGAAGCCGCTGATGGGCATGTCGCGGGCCGCGAGGACGGCGTCACGGTGGGCCTTGGCCATCAGGTCGGCGGCGTCGAGGACGATGTCGGAGTGGTCGGAGGCGACGTGGGCGGCGAGGGCGGTGATGGCGGAGGAGTCGAGGCCGCCGGAGAGCAGGGTGCACAGGGGGACGTCGGCGATGAGCTGGCGGCCGACGATGTCGTCGAGCAGGTCGCGGACGTGGCGGACGGTGGTGCCCAGGTCGTCGGTGTGCTCGCGGGCTTCGAGGGCCCAGTAGCGGCGCAGGACGACGCCGCCGCGGCGTATGCGGGCGGTGTGGCCGGGGGGCAGTTCGTGCATGCCCTTGTAGGCGGCGTGGCCGGGGGTCTTGGTGAAGGCGACGAGTTCGGCGAGGCCTTCGGCGTCGACGGCGGGGCGGACGGCCGGGTGGGCGAGGATCGCCTTGGGCTCGGAGCCGAAGAGGACGCCGTCGGGGAGCGGGAAGTAGTAGAGCGGCTTGATGCCCATGCGGTCGCGGACGAGGAGGAGTTCCTCGGTGCGCGGGTCCCACAGGGCGAAGGCGTACATGCCGTTGAGGCGTTCGGTGAAGTCCTCGCCCCACTGGAGGTAGGCGTGCAGGACGACCTCGGTGTCGCTGTGCGTGCGGAAGGTGTGCCCGTGGGCTTCGAGTTCGGCCCGCAGCTCGCGGTAGTTGTAGACCTCGCCGCTGTAGGTGGTCACGAGGAGGGTGCGGCCGTCGTGCTCGGCGGACATGGGCTGGGTGCCGCCCTCGATGTCGATGACGGCGAGGCGCCGGTGCCCGAGGGCGGCGTGGGGGGCGAGCCAGGTGCCGCCGGCGTCGGGGCCGCGGCAGGCCATGGTGGCCGTCATCGCGTCGAGCGTGCCGCGCGCGGTGGTGAGGGCCGTGAGGTCCTGGTCGTAGGAGATCCATCCGGTGATCCCGCACATGGTTGCGGTCTCCCCTTTCGGTAGGCCGGTCCCGGGTACTTCCGGGCGTGGCTGTCTCCCCCGTGGGGTGCGGGCCCCGCCTCGGGGGCGGCGGGGACCGCGTGGATCACCGTACGCCCATTTAGATGCATGGGCCATCCATGTAGCGGTAAAACGCTGGGAAAGCAGTCGGGAACCGGCCAGCTCCCGGGCTAGGAGAGGAAGTGGAAGGTGGGGGCGGGATGCATCAGGAACTCGTGGTGCGAGATGTTCCAGGCGTACGCGCCCGCCATCGCGAAGGCGACCCGGTCCCCCGTCCGCAGCTCGGCCACGGCCACCGCCCGGGCGAGGACGTCCTTCGGCGTGCACAGCTGCCCGCTGATCGTCACCGGCTCGTCCAGCGCGGCCGGGCGCGGCCAGGGGCGGTCCCACGCGTCGGCGGGCAGCACGGTGAAGGGCTGGTCGTGGCCCTTGGCGGCGGGAGTGCGCAGGTGGTGGGTGCCGCCGCGCACGACGGCGAAGGCCTCGCCGTGGCTGTGCTTGACGTCGAGGACCTCGGTGACGTACCAGCCGGAGTAGGCGGCGAGGGCCCGTCCGGGCTCGATGCGCAGCCGGTAGCCGGGGTGCTCGGCGGCGAGCCGGGCGAGGCCGGCCCCGTAGGCGGCCCAGTCGAAGCGGGTGTGCGGGCGCGCGTAGTCGACGGCCATGCCCCCGCCCACGTTGACCTCGTCCAGGCCGAGGCCGTGCCGCTCGTCGAGGGCGCGGGCCCAGGCGGTGACGCGGCCGGCGACGGCGAGCAGGGCGGGGGCGTCGAGCCCGCTGGCGAGGTGGGCGTGGATGCCGCGCAGCCGCAGCCGGGTGCCGCGCAGCAGGGGCAGGCACGCCTCGGCGCGGCGCGGGTCGAGGCCGAAGGGGCTCGGGCGGCCGCCCATCGCGAGGGCGGCGCCGCCGAGTTCGGTGTCGCCGGCGGGCAGGTTGACGCGCAGCAGGATGTCGGTGGGCGCGGTGCCGGGGCGCTCGGCGGCGAGGGCGGCGAGGAGGCGCAGTTCGCTCTCGCTCTCGACGTGGATGCGCTCGGTGCCCAGGTCGAGGGCGAGCCGCAGTTCGGGTTCGGTCTTGCCGGGGCCGCCGAAGGCGAGCGGCAGGCCGGGGACGGCCTTGCGGACGTGGGCGAGCTCGCCGCCGGAGGAGACCTCGTAGCCGCTGACGTACGGGGCGAGGGCCCGCAGGAGCTCGGGGGCGGGGTTGGCCTTGGCGGCGTAGTACAGCTCGGTCTGCGGGGGCAGGGCCGCGCGGATCTCTCCGGCGTGCGCGGCCAGGGCCGTGAGGTCGTGGACGTAGGCGGGGAGTTCGTTGCCGGGCAGGCCGGCCGCGTAGCCGGCGGCGCGGGGAAGGATCACGGGGCGGGACTCCAGGTCTCGGTGCGGGCGGCCGTGGTGAGGCCGGCGGTGGACAGCAGGTCGGGCACCAGCGGCGAGGCGATGCGCACGTAGCCGGCGTCGCGGTCGGCCTTGCGCTCCCAGCGGGTGAGCAGGTTGGCCTTGGCGGGCAGCGGGACGCCGGCGATGAGGGCGCGCAGCAGCGGGGGGTTGCCGTGGGCCGCGGCGCGGTCGGCGAAGGTCCGGCGGACGGTGTACCAGAGCTCGGGTTCGAGGTGCGGGTGGAGGTCGGCGAGGGCGGCGAGGACCTCGGCGATGTGGTTGACGACGAGGCAGTAGACGACGCGGTCCCAGCCGCGTTCTCGGTCGTACGTCATGGGCCGGGCCACGTCCGCGGGCAGGCCCGCGAGGGCTGTGGCGTGGTGGCCGGGCAGCAGCTTGGTGCCTTCGAGGTCGCGGAAGAGGACCTGCCGGGGCGTGCCGTCGGCGCCGACGCCGAGGACGACGTTCTGCAGGTGGGGTTCGAGGACGACGCCGTGGTCGAAGTAGGCGGCGAGCACGGGCGGGACGAGCAGCCCGAGGTAGGCCCGCCACCAGGCGAGGGCCGCGTCGGGGCCGGTGCCGTGCAGCAGGCTGCCGAGGTGGGCGCCGCCGGTGGGGTACTCGTCGGCGACGGCGGCGGCGAGCAGTCCGGTGACGCCGGGGGCGAGGCGGGCGCTAAGCCCCTCGCGGACGATGACGCCGAAGCCTTCGGCGAGGTCGCGGCTGCCCAGGTCCAGGGTGCGGTAGGCGGGTTCGCGCAGCAGGCCGGTGCCGGGGAAGCGGGCCTCCAGGTCGGCGGCGGCCCCTTCGAGGAGGCGGGTGAGGGCGACGGCGCCGGCCAGCTCGTACTCGGCGTTCTTGCGCAGGCAGTTGGTGATGCGGACGTTGAGGCTGAACTTGAGGAAGTCGCGGCCGTCGTAGAGGGTCCGCACGGACGCGGTCGGCTCGAAGGGGGCGCCGCCGGGGCCGAGGTCGAGGACGTCGCGGCGGGCGACGGCGGCGCGCAGCACCGGGTGGTCGCGCAGCATCGCGTACTGCCAGGGGTGGGCGGGCAGCAGCACGTAGCCCTCGGGGACGGGCCGCTGCCGGTCGAGCGCGGCCAGGGCCCCGGGCGCGGCCGTCTCCTGCCGTACGCGCTCGCGCCGCACGGCCAGGTGGTGCAGCGGGAAGCGGGCGCGGGCCTCGGGGGCGTAGCGGGTCCAGTCCGCGGCGGCGCCGGTGCGGGCCTTGGGGGTGGGGTGGAAGCGGTGGCCGAAGAGCAGGGACTGCTCGGAGTCCATGTACGGGTCGGGGCCCGGGGCGCCGCGCGGGGCGTCGAGGGCCGCGGTGACGCCGGCGTGGCTGGCGGCCACCTGGCCGAGGAACTCCTCGTTGCGGACGCCGGTGCGCAGCTCCAGCTCGCGGTGGATGTGCTCGGCGAGGTCCTGCCAGGTCAGCTCGGTCCAGTCGCCGTCGCGCCGGCCGTGGACGGGGCCGGTGAAGCGGTGGGCGCCGATGAGGGAGGTGCGCCGCAGCCCGGCGCGGAGCAGGATCCCGCAGCGGGGCAGGCGCAGCAGCAGGTGCCCGTCGGTGACGGCGGTCTGGTGCTCGGGCCCGGAGACCTCGCGGAGCAGGCAGTTGAGCAGGGTGTGGGCGACCACGTGGTCGGCGGTGGCCAGGCCGGGGAGGGCGGCGGCGGGTGCGGAGGACATTCAGCGGCTCCAGCGGGTGCGGAGGAGTGTGGTGGTGCTGATGACGGCCGTCAGGGCTGCGACGGCGGATCCTGCGACGAGGGGTGCGGCCGGGCCCCAGAGGCCGGTTGCGGCGGCGGCTGCCGCTCCGGCGACGACGGCTCCGGCCTTGGATATGAACTCCAGGGAGCCGAACAGGCGGCCGGGCCCGCGGCCCCGGCTGGCCTCGGCGGCGAGCGCGGACAGGCTGACGAGGCCGAGCGTCATGCCGGCGCCGAGGAGCAGCCGCAGCGCCACGAACGAGGCGACGGTGGAGGCCCCCCAGTGCCCGGCGAGGGCGGCGGCCACGCAGGCGAAGCCGGTGACGGCGCCGAGGTGCGGGCGGTGGGCGACGGCGGCGTGGACGGGTTTGGCGAGGAGCAGGTAGCAGGCGTGCGGGAGGGCGAAGAGGGCACCCCCGGCGGACGGGCCGAGGCCCGGCAGCCGTTCCCCTATCAGGGTGAGGAGGTAGGGGTAGGAGATGACGGTGGCGAGGACGAAGGCGAATTCGAGGGCGTAGAGGGCGCGCAGCGGGCCGGGCGGCGGGGCCTCGGCCGGTGCGGCGGCGGCCTCGGGCCGGGATGTGCGCGGCGGTTCGGGCAGGGCGCTCAGCATCAGGGCCGCGGCCAGGGGCAGGACGGCGAGGAGCGCGTACTGCCGGTGCGGGGAGAGCCAGGGGCTGAGGCCGCCGACGAGGACGGGCGCGGCGACGAGCGCGAGGCGGGCGCTGCCCTGCATCAGGGTGAGCGCCCAGGAGAGCCGGCGGCCTTCGAGGGCCGCGGCGAGGTAGCCGTTGGAGGCGGCGAAGGTGCCGCCGAGGACGCCCTGCAGGACGAGGGCGGCGGTGAAGGCGGGCAGGCTGTCGGCGAGCCCGGCGAACAGGAAGGACAGGGCGAGCCCGAGCTGGGCGCGCAGCAGCAGGCGCTTGCGGCCGAAGCGGTCGGCGAGCCGTCCCCACAGGGGTGCGCCGAGGGCGCCGAAGACGGTGGGGACGATGTAGAGCAGCCCGGCCCAGCGGGCGCCGCGGTCGCCGAGGGCGGGCAGGATCTCGGTGAGGTACGGGGGCAGGCCGAGGGCGGCGAACGAGGCGACGAAGTAGCACGCGGCGACGGCGTGGATCTGGCGGGTGCGCAGCACGGGCCGGTCTTCGCGGGTGCGGCCGTCGTGGAGGAGGGCCGTCATCGTCCCGCGCCCCGCAGGTAGTTGGGGCCCTGGACGTAGTGCTTGTTGATGTCGGCGGCGCCGGAGCGCTCCTTGGTGAGCAGGGTGCCCGCGGTGACCATGGCCTTGACGGGCAGCCGGTCGGCGTCGAGGACGCGGGCGCGCAGGACGGCGGCGGCGCCGGGGGAGATGCGGGCGACGCGCTCGACGGCCTCGGCGAGCCGGTCGCGCAGGCGGGCGAGGAGCCCGCCGAGGGGGGCGCGGCCGAGCCGGGCGAGCTCGAAGACGGGGGCGGCGGCGCACAGGTGGACGGTGATGGTGGCGAAGACGTCGGCCACGGGGCCGTCGCCGGAGACGAGGATGCGCCGGTCGTCGAAGCCGAGGAGGTCGGCCGCGGACCCGCCGAGCCGGGCGGCGAGGCGCACGGCGTACACGCGCGGCCCGTCGTTGTCCTTCAGCAGCAGCCGCAGCCGGGGCTTCCCGCCGGGGGCGTCCAGGACGAGGGAGGTGTTCTGCTGGTGCGATTCGAGGGCGATGCCGTACGAGAAGAGGGTGGTGTGCCAGTCCAGGAGGAGAGTGAGGTAGGCGTCGAGGAGGGCGGTGAGCGAGCCGCCGTAGTAGCGGTCGGCGAGTTCGTCGGCGACGAGGGCGCCGCCGGGGGCGCGGGCGAGCAGCGCGGCGACGGGCAGGACGTGGGCGTCCTCAAGGCCGGCCGGGTAGCGGCGGGCGAGGACGGCGAGGAGTTCGTGGTCGGACTGCAGGTGGGTGCGTTCGTCGGCGAGGAGGACCCGGCCGGCGAAGCGCGGCTCGTGGGCGATGACCTCCTCGAGGAGGCGCTGTCCCACCTCGCCGTCGAGGAGGGTGCCGGGCTTGATGGTGCGCCGGTTGCGCAGGCCCAGGGTGGCGGTGGCGAGGGGCAGTTTGAGGTGGGTGGCCGGGTCGGCGGCGACGGCGACCGTGCGGGTGGAGAGCGTGGGCAGCACGTCCAGCCAGGGCTTCTCGGCGAAGCGGGCGGAGCCGGCGAGGCCGGCCGCGCGCAGGGCCGCGGCGAGGGGGCCGGCCGCGGTGAGCGGGTGGACGGGCAGGGCGGTGTGCGTGGCGTCGAGGCCGCGCAGGCCGAGGGCGGCCGGAGCGGGCCACCAGGCGGGCAGGCCGCTGCGGTCGCCGCGCACGGCGCCGTCGGGGAGGGCCAGCCAGTGCAGGGCGAAGGACGGGTGGAACTCGGGTGCGTACGCGCGTATTTCGTCCTCGGTGAGCCCGGCGCGGGAGCGGCCCGTCGGGTAGACGGGGTGGTCGCGGTAGGCGGCGAGCGTGTCGTAGGCGAGGGAGCCGCCGAGGCCCGTCCAGCCGCCGGTGTGCCGGCCGTAGGTCTGCGTCAGGTGCGCGGTGACGTCGTCGCGGGCGCGGTCGTGCAGGCGCGCGGCGGCCAGCGCCTCCTCGCACTCGGCGAGGAAGGCGTCGAAGCCGGGCCGGTCCTCGGGGGGCACGGCGCCGCGCAGCCGGGTGAGGACGGGGCGCAGCCCGGTGAGCGTGCCGGCGGGCGTCTCGACGAGGGGTTCGCGCGCCTGGATCTCGCACTGGAAGCCCTCGGGGGCCACGGGCAGCAGGAGGGTCTCGCCGGGGGTGCGCAGGTGGAGCCAGTCGCCGTCGGGGCGGTGCTCGGTGAGGGCGCGGGCGCGCAGGCCGTAGGCGTCCTCGCGGAGCAGGGTGCTCAGGACGCGCTGCAGGAGGTCGTCCTCCACCACGTCCGTACTGGTCAGGCTCATGACATGATCTCCCAGCGCTGTGCGGCCAGGAAGGCCTCGACCGCCTGGTCGATCCGGCCCTGGTCGGTGCCGGTCGCCCTGATGACGCCGAGGTAGTCGCGGTTGGTGCGGTGGAGCGGGTGCGCCTCGCCGGTGCCGCGCAGCGGCCGGTAGACCAGCCGTACGCCGTCACGCTCGGTGTCGCTCGCCGGGGGCGCTTTTTCGAGCGTACCCCCGCGGTCGGCGCAGACATACTCCACGCGCAGCCTGCCGTCAGGTCGGGCGCCGAGGTCCGCGGGCAGCGGCTCGCCCAGGTGGGTGCGCAGGATGTGCTCGAAGAGGGGTATGCCGAGCACGTCGGCGAGGGCGAGGTCGCACTGGTCGCCGATGGCGCGGTAGTTGACCTCGATGATGCGGGCGCGGCCGCCCTGGGTGACGTACTCGGTGTGGCAGGCGCCGAAGCCGACGCCGAGGGCGCGCAGCTGGGCGAGCACCTGCTCGGTGTGCGGCTGCGGCGGTGCGGGCAGCAGGTCGAGGCGTTCCTCGATGAAGTGCGGCGGCGGGGAGAGCCGGGTGCGGAACGAGCCGAGGACGTGCAGGGTGCTGCCGTCGCCGAGGGTCTCCAGGGTGTGCAGCTCGCCGTCCAGGTACTCCTCGGCGACGAGGGGGGCGCCGGGCCTGCGCGCGCGGATGGCGCGGCAGTGCCGGACGAGGTCCGCGGCGTCCTCGGCGAGGACGACGTCCTCGCTGGCCACGCCCTCGCGCGGCTTGACGACGCAGGGGTAGGGCAGGCCCGCTTCGGTGAGCCGCCCGGGGAAGGCCTCCGGCTCGTCGCCGGGGCCGAGGACCGCCGAGCGCACGGGTTCGATGCCGGTTTCGGCCGCGGTCTCGGCGAGGCGGTCGCGCAGCAGGGCCTTGTTCTTGGTGGCCAGGGCGGCGCGCCAGTCCTTGCCGGGCAGGCCGAAGTAGGCGGCGGCCAGGGCGGCCTGGGGCTGGAGGTGGTCGCTGTTGGTGAGCACGGCGTCGGGGCGGGCCGCCGGGCCGAGTGCGGAGATGCGGGCGACGACCTCGCGGTAGTCGGTGACGTCGCAGCCGAGGACGGCGAGTCCGGGCAGTTTGCCGCCGTCGGCGACGCTCTGTTCGTACGCGCGGCGGTGGGCGGCCGGCTGGTCGGTGAGGACGGTGACGTCGAGCCCGAGGCGGGCGGCCGCGGGCAGGAAGCCGAGGGTGACGGAGTCGGTCGGGTTCAGGGCGAGGAGGTGAAGCCGCACGGGGGGCGCCTTTCGACAGGCTGAAGGGGGCGTGGGTGCGTGGGG
>NZ_JBPQTW010000049.1:0-35909 GCF_051386535.1 Streptomyces sp. URMC 127 | reverse complement strand
CCGTACCCGGCGACGACCCCGCCGCCTTCGTCGCCGGCCGGCTGTCCGCCGCCCCCACCCGCTACCGCGCCGTCGCCACGGTCCGGGCCCCGGCCGACCTGATCCGCGCCCGCACCCGCGGCCTGGCCACCCGCCTCCGGCCTGTCGACGATCACACGTGCCGCGTCGACGCCTCCGACGACCACCTGCCCCGTATCGCCCGGACCCTTGCCGCACTCGACGCCGACTACACCCTCGACGCCGACCCGGAGGTTCTCACCTACCTCCGCACCTCGGCCGAGCGCGCGCTGCACGCCACTGCCTCACCCGGCCGGCAGGACGGGGACGCCGGGCTGGGCACTTGATCCCCCCCCCGCCCCCGGCATCCCGCGACGGCCCTGATCCGACGTCACCGAGGTCTCCTCGCCCCTGCCCGCTGCACCAGCTCCCGCACCGAGCCCGTGAAGCGCTTGCCCTCGACCATGCGGCAGCCGATGGTCCAGGCACCGGGGTCGTCGCCCAGGTGCTGATCGGCCAGCTCGGTGATCCCTCGGAGCAGCCGCATCGACCCCTGCTCGTCCTGACGCGTGATCACGCACTGCATGGGGTGCCACCGCGCGATGCCGGGCAGCCCCGCCGCGTCCCGCAGCACCAGGTCGGCGGGGTGCGCCAGGTCGAGGATGTCGCTGACGCCGACGCCGTCCTCGCTCGCGTACGACAGGGGTACGGCGAGGGAGCGGTCCGGCTGCACGGGCAGCGTGCGCAGCAAGTGCAGTCCCGTGGGGCGGTCCGAGAGGAGCCGGGACCACACGAAGCGGTCGGACCACTTGGTGGCCAGCAGGACACGCACGTCCAAGGGGCACTGCGGGTGGGCCGCGAGCTCGGGAGCCCGGTCGCGCAGGGGCTTGCTGCCGGCGTCCACGGCACGCCGGACGGCCTCCCAGTCGACCGCGACCCACCGCTGGTCGGGCTCCGGGTCGGGCTCCGCGGCGTATGCGTCGAACACGTGGTCGCGGCGCCGCCGGTCGTGCGCCAGCGCCTCGCGCAGGGCCCGTACGCTCCCCTCGCGCAGCGAGTCCTCGAAGGCCGGACGCACGTCGTCCAGGAGCGCCCGGTCGCCTGCCTCCACGACCTGCCGCAGCAGGTCGTACCGGTCGCTGCGTGCGAGCAGGAGCCCGGCGGCCAGTTGCTCGCCCGCGTCGAGGTGAATGCGCTCGCGCGTGTATCCGGGCCCGGGCCAGTCGGGCAGCAGGGCGCGCAGCCGCAGCAGGGGGTCGCCGGCCAGGAGGAAGTCGCGGGGGAAGGGGGCGTCGGCGAAGGGCCAGCCGGCTTCGCCGTCGCGCCAGGCCGTCATGAAGTCCGGCCAGTCGGTGCGGGTGAAGAACCCGGCCAGGGAGCCGGGGGTGAAGCGCGTGGCCTTGCGTGCGTACGCCTGCCGGGGGTCCCACAGCAGGTCATCGATCCAGTTGCCTCGCCGGCCCGCCCTTTCCGCGTCCTCGGCGGCTTCCTTCGCGTACCTGCGTATGGTGCGGCTCTTCTCCAGCAGCCCCGCGGGAACAGGCTCGCCGGGTGCGATCAGGCGCAGTCGTGCCGCGACCTCCTTCAGCAGGCTGTACGAGCTCGCGTAGTACAGGAGGGAGGGGATGCGGTGGGCAGGAGGCATGCGCACACCGTAGATCCACGGCTCGACGTACCGTCAAGCGCCCTGACCGGCCCGCTCTTTCGGCTGCCCCGGGCGGTCGGCGGCCGTCAGTCGCAGCGAGGTGTGGTCGGCGGTGCGGGGCAGCGGGCGGCCGGGGCCGAGCCGGTGCCGCGAGGACAGCCGCCACTCGCGGCGGAGGAGTTCGGCGAGGAGGGTGGCGCTGGTGAACAGCACGATGTTCCTGCCGGGGCACTCGGCGGGGCCACGGCTGAACGGTGCGATCCCCCAGTCCGCCTCGGCCCGCCCGTCGAGCCACGCCTCGGGCTCGAACCGGTCGGCGTAGGGCAGGCGCCGGGCGTCGCGGTGGAAGTACGAGCTGTAGAAGAACACCGCCGTGCCCGCGGGCAGGGTCCGGCCGCCCGGCCAGTGCGTCTCCACGGTGGTGTCCCGCAGGAGGGCCAGGGACGTGGGCCACAGCCGCTGCGACTCCAGGACGCAGGCCCGGAGGTAGGTGTGATCGGTACGGGCCCTGGCCGCGTCGGCCGGGTGGCCGGCGAGGAGGCCGAGGGCGAGGTAGGCGCCGATCGGGGCGGCGTCGAAGGCGAAGAACCAGTGCTGCATCTGGGCCACGGGCTTGACGTCCGCCGCGGCCCGGGTTCCCCGTACGGCGAGCGCCAGGCCGCCCGGCTCGGGCAGGTCGAGGTACCGCCGTGAGCGGACGAAGAGCTCCGTGCGCAGCCGGTCGCGCTTGCGGTGGAGCATGAACCAGTTGCCGTCGCCGCGCAGCTTGTCCCGGAGCTCGGTGATGCGCTCGTCGTAGCGGGCCGTGTCACCGAAGACGATCCGCCGCACGATGCGCTGGTACGCGGCGTGGAACCGCTTCCAGTCGAGGGTGTCGTGGAGGAGCAGCGGTCGCGCCTCCTCGCGGACGGCCGTGCGGAAGGCCTCGTGGAAGCGGTGCTCGGCGGCCGGGTGGTCGAGCGCGGTCTCGTTGAACCGGCGCCGCGGGGGCCGGGAGGCACCGCGGGTGATGAGCACGGCGTCCGGTTCGAAGTGCGAGAGGGCTGCCGTCTTTTCCTTGTTGGCGGCGGTGAACGACGTTCCCGTCTCGCCGAGCACCCGGCGGGCGTCCTCGGCCGAGAGGAGGACGAGCGCCTGCCTGCCGAGGACGGAGACCAGCAGCGGCCCCGGGCCGTGGCGTTCTCGCAACCTGTCCAGCTCCCGGCAGGCCCATGCGTTGGTGTCGAGCGCGGCCGCCACCCGGACCGCGTAGGGACGGCGGATGATGGGCCCTTGGGCGACGGTGGGCAGCAGGAGGAGGGCGATCAGGCGGAGGACTTCGGTCCGGCGGGCCCGGGTGACTTCGCGGTGCGCGGCGCTGGCTTCGTGGTCCACGGCGGAACCTCCTCTTCCGGCCGGCCTTGTGAAGGAGGCTGCCCGGAGAATTCGCCCCTGATGCGCGAAATGCACGGCGCACCGCGGCCGTGCGCAGTGCACAGCGCTCCGCAGCGGCGCGGGGGTGCACGCTGGGGTGCACGCCGCGGCGCGCCGTCAGCAGGCCGGAGGCCGCGCGCCCGGCGGAAGGCGGGAGGGCGCGCGGCCTGCCGCAGGAGCCTTACGCCCCTGCGGCCCCTCGGCGGCTGGAACCGGGGCTTACTTGTTGATCAGAAGGTTGCCGTGGCTGCTGTTGCCGACGCCGACGACGGAGATCGTGTTGCCGCCGATGTTCGGGGAGACGTGCGGGGTGACCTGGACCACGTTGCCGGCGGCCACGCCCGGGGAGTGCTGCGCGGAGCCGTCGGCCTGGTGCGCGCTCGCGGCGGTCGCGCCGGCACCGAGGGCAGCGGCGGCGAGGGCGGTCACGGCGGCGGCGTTACGAATGCTCATAGCTCTTCTCCAAGAGTCCAAGAGGTGGGAAGGAGGAAAACAAGCCAGGCAAAAGCTCTGGCAAGAACGAGTCTTGCGTAGGAAAAACCGCCTTCCCTACCAGCCGCCCGTATGTTCATCCTCCTCCGTGATCACGGCGCCGGTATTGACCACTTGCGAGTGCGGAGCACCAAGCTCCTGACGAACAAAGGCAGTTGGGAGGTACGTGCGATGAACACGTATGCACTCCACAACAGTCCGTCGCGGCGCGTGCAGCGGTGCATGAAGCGGCACGTGTCGTAGTGCCTGCACAGCCGCCGGCCGCACGGACGCTCGGGTGTGGTACGGATGGACATGATCCCCGGCCGGAGGACGGCCCGCAGGCAGGAGGACGCGACGCATGCTGATTCTCGGACGCTCGCACGTAGAGGCCCTGCTCGACATGGACGCCCTGATCGACGCCCTGGGCCCGGCGATGGCGGACCTCAGCGCGGGCCGCGCCTCGGCACCCGACCGCGTCGCCGCCACGGTGCCCGAACGGCAAGGCCTCCTGGCGGCCATGCCGGGCTACGTGCCGTCGGCGGGCGCGCTCGCGAGCAAGCTGGTCTCCCTGTTCCCGCACAACTCGGGGACGCCGCTGCCCACCCACCAGGCGGTCATCGCCGTCTTCGACCCGGACACCGGCGAACCGGTGGCGTTCCTCGACGGCACGGCCATCACCGCGGCACGGACCGCCGCCTGCTCCGCGCTCTCCGCACGCCTGCTGGCACGCGCGGACGCTGCGGTGCTGGCGGTCCTGGGCACGGGGGTGCAGGCCCGCTCCCACGCCCGCGCCATGTGCCGGGTCCGCCCGGTCCGGGAGATCCGGGTGGCCGGCCGGGACCCGGCGAAAGCGGCCGCGCTGGCGGGCGAGCTGTCGTCCGTACTGGACGCCGACGTCCGGGCGGTGCCCACGTACGCCGAGGCGCTCGACGGCGCGGACATCGCCGCCGCGACCACGCACGCCGTGGAGCCCGTGATCCGCCGCCCCTGGCTCACGCCCGGCGTGCACGTGACCTCGGTGGGGTACAACCCGGAGGGCCGCGAGGTCGACGACGCCACCGTCGCCGAGGCGCTGGTGTGCGTCGAGACGCGCCAGGCCGCGCTCGCCCCCTTCCCCGCCGGCAGCAACGACCTGCTGGCGCCGGTCCGCGACGGCGTCATCACGCCCGGGCACGTGCACGCCGAGCTCGGCGAGCTCTTCTCCGGCAGCAAGCCGGGACGCACCTCGCCGGACCAGATCACGCTGTACAAATCGGTCGGCGTGGCGGTGCAGGACGCCGTGGCCGCGGCCCTGGTGGTCACCGCCGCCCGCGAGCAGTCGGCCGGCGAGGAGATCGTGCTGGGGTGACACCTCCGGGCGCCCCGCCGGTCAATGGTGCCCGGGGGAATTCCGGTGGACGCTCCCGGGCGGGCCCGTACAGCATGCTGCCGTGCAGCCATTGACGATCATCAGCGGGGACGCCACCAACCCCCACGCCAAGGGGCCGAAGATCATCGCCCACATATGCAACGACATCGGCGGGTGGGGCAAGGGGTTCGTCCTGGCGGTCTCGCGTCACTGGCCCGAGCCCGAGCGTGCGTACCGGCGCTGGCACCGGGAACGGGCGCGCAACGACTTCGCCCTCGGAGCCGTGCAGATGGTGCGCGTCCGGCCGGACCTGCAGGTCGCGAACATGGTCGCGCAGCGCGGGACGAAGACGGGCAGCAGCGGCCCGCCCATCCGCTACGACGCCGTCGAGCGCTGCCTGCACGCCGTCGCCGGGCACGCGCTCGCCGAGGGCGCCTCCGTGCACATGCCCCGCATCGGCTGCGGGCTCGCCGGCGGCTCGTGGCAGCGCATCGAACCGATCGTCAGCAGGACGCTGAGCGCCCGCGGCATCCCCGTGACGGTGTACGACCGCGGCTGACGCCTTTCCGGGGCCCGTGGACACCGTCCGGGTGCGAGGACGAGGTTCGCGACCGCGGTGTCCGCCCAGGTGTGCACCTGCCGGACGTCCTCCTCGGGGACGCGGCCCAACGGCGCCGGCATGGCCGCACTCGTGCCGGCCCTCATGGCCGCGCCGGCCGCCCAACAACCAGCGACGCCCGGCGGCCACTCATCACCCCCTCCCCCCTCTCTCTCCATCTCTCCATCATCTAAATAGAGCGCTCGTTCTAGTTCCCTGCTAGGGTCTCACTAGAACGTTCGTTTTAGCGACGGCACCCGCCGTTCACGCCTTCCGCAATGCCCGTATTGGAGAACCTTCGTGGAGATCAAGACCATCGCCGTCAACGGCCTCTCCCTCGCCTACGTCGAGCAGGGCGAGGGCCCCCTGGCCCTGCTGCTGCACGGCTTCCCGGAGACCCCGGGGATGTTCCGGCACCTGATGCCCGAGCTCGCGAAGGCCGGATACCGGGCCGTCGCCCCGTACATGAGGGGCTTCGCGCCGAGCCAAGTCCCCTCGGACGGCAGCATGCTGATGAAGGATCTGATCGCGGACGCCAACGCGCTGCACGAGGCGCTCGGCGGGCGCGGCGACGCGATCGTCGTCGGGCACGACTGGGGCGGCTTCACCACCTGGGGCGCCGCGGCCCTCGCCCCGGAGCGCTGGTCGAAGGTCGTCGTGGCCGACGTCCCGCCGGTGCGGTTCTACGAACGCAGGGCCGCGGTCCCGGAGCAGATCCACAAGAACAGCCACTTCTACTTCTTCCAGATGGCCGTCGCCGACCAGCTGGTGCCGGCGAACGACTTCGCCTACATCGACTGGCTGTGGGAGCACTGGAGCGGCAGCGTCCCCGGCTTCGACTCCACCGAGGACCGGCAGGCCGGCAAGGACGCCCTGCGCGAGCCCGCCAACCTCCGTGCGGGCCTGGGTCTTTACCGGCAGAACTTCCCTTCCCAGGAGTTCGGCACGGACGCGTGGGAAATGGGGCACCTGCTGGCTCAGCTGCCCACGCAGCCGACGCTGTACCTGCACGGCAGCGAGGACCCCGTCGTCGACGAGGAGATCCTCGCCGATATCGTCGCCGCCCTGCCGGCCGGCTCGGAGGGCGCACTGCTCCGGGGCGTGGGCCACTTCCCGATGGTGGAGGCGCCGGAAGAGGTGAACCGGCGGATCCTCGCCTTCCTGGGCAAGTGAGCGGATCCTCGCGTCCCCGGGCGGGCAGGCGAGCCGGGCCTGGGGGGCGAGGCCGGGCAGGGCCCCCGGGTATGACATGCCCGGGGCCGCAGCGGTGCGCGCCACGGCGGGCGGGGCGCCCATGGCTACCCGGGGGCCAGCTCCTTCCCGGCGGGCCCGTCTTCAGCAGCCCTCTTCACCGGCTTCTGGGCAGGCTTGACCGCGGCCTTCCCCAGCGTCTCGCCGAGCGATCCGACCGCGGGCACCGCCGTCCCGATCACCTTGCCGCCGGCGTCGCCGATCACCGTCGTGGCCGCCTCGGCGGTCCCGTCGACCGCCGTGGTCAGACTGCCGGGATTGAGGGCGTTGAAGCCCTGCAGATCGAGGCCGGGCGGCGGGGCGGCCGCGTACGCGACGGCGCCCGGAGCCGCAGTACCCGCCGTGCCGGCAGCACCTGCGCTCAGGGCGGCCACGGCCAGGACCACCGTCGTGAGTACGCGTCGCATCGAGGTTCCTTTCCCTGACACCCATTCCGTTACAAAGCGGACCTTCGGCATGAGAACGAGCGGAACCGCCACCCGTCACCGCGCCGGAGCGGGATGTGACGTCGCCCACGCGAGCGCCGCCGATCTCCGGTCCGGCTCACTCCGGCGCATTGCCGCCGTCGTCCTCTGGCTAGGGTGGGCGGCAGCACATCGTGAAAACGGATCGAGGAGCAGACGTGAGCGAGCCGGCGTCCATCGCCCTGCAGCAGGAGATAGCCCGGGAACTGCAGGTCAGCCCGACCTTCGAGGCCGAGCGGGAGATCGAGCGCCGGGTGGCCTTCCTCGCCGGGCGGCTGACCTCCACCGGTCTGCGCTCCCTCGTCCTCGGCATCAGCGGCGGCGTCGACTCCACGACCGCCGGCCGGCTGTGCCAGCTCGCCGTCGAGCGGGCCCGCGCCGCCGGGCACGAGGCGCGGTTCTACGCGATGCGGCTGCCCTACGGCGTCCAGGCCGACGAGCGCGACGCCCAGCTCGCGCTCTCCTTCATCCGGGCCGACCACGTGCTGACCGTGGACGTCAAGCCCGCGAGCGACGCCGCGCTGGAGGCCTCGCTGGCCGCCGGACTGACCTTCCGCGACGCCCACCACCAGGACTTCGTGCACGGCAACATCAAGGCCCGGCAGCGCATGATCGCCCAGTACGCGGTGGCCGGCGCGCACGACGGCCTCGTCGTGGGCACCGACCACGCCGCCGAGGCGGTCTCCGGCTTCTTCACCAAGTTCGGCGACGGCGCCGCCGACCTGGTGCCGCTGACCGGTCTGACCAAGCGCCGGGTGCGCGCCGTCGCGGACGCGCTGGGCGCACCCGCCGAGCTGGTGTGGAAGACCCCGACGGCCGACCTGGAGACCCTCGACCCGGGCAAGGCCGACGAGGACGCCCTCGGCGTCACCTACGACGACATCGACGACTTCCTGGAGGGCAAGCCGGTGGACGAGCGGGCCTTCGACACGATCGTCCGCCGCTACCGCCTCACCGACCACAAGCGTCAGCTGCCCATCGCCCCGTAGGCCCCCTGCGTGGCCGGCCGGCCGGCTTGACCGGCCCGTCGGCCGCGAACGGGTACGGGTGCGGCTAGGCCGCCGTATCCGTACCCCTGCCCGTACGCGGATCCGACCGCGGCCGGACGGCACGGCGGCCTTCCGCGTTCGAAAACCCGCATGCGCCGGCTCGCACCGTTCTGCGATCATGCCGGGATGCCTCACCGTCTCGAACCCCTGGTCATCCGGCATGCCCATCGCCTGCCCGCCCCCACCGGCCCCGCCGGGCAGGGCGGTGTCGCGGCGCGGCAGTTCGACTCCGCGCTGCTGTCCGTGGGCTTCAAGCTCTCGGCGGAGCTGCTGCGGCACCTGTCGGGGCTGGCCGAGGAGACGGTCCTCGACGTGGCCGCACGGACCCTGGGCACCGTCCGTGAGATGGCCGGCGACCACGTCCGGCACAACGCCTACTTCATCGACTTCCCGGCCAACGTGCCCGGCACGTTCGACTTCTGGATGCGGTGCATCACCGAGGCGCTCGCCGACGACACCACGCGCGACCGTACGCTCGCCCAGCTCAGCACCGGCACGGTCGACCTGCTGACCCTGCCCTCGTACGGCACCTACCAGCACACGTACGCCGAGATGCTCGCCGCCCATGACGAGCTGATCGCCGCCGCGGGCGACCGCATGACGGTCCTTCACCTGGGCGGCGCCCTGGACGCCGAGCTCACCGCCCTCTACCTGGCCCTGGCCGGCAGCACCACGCCGCTGGGCGAGGAGGGCCTGCGCGACCTCCGGCTGCTCGCCGGGCACTGCGCCGGCGGCCCCCAGCCCGAGGCGATCCCCGTCCGGGAGAACCGCGCCGTCGTCAACCACGCCCGCCTCGACGCCGGCGCCGGCCTCCTGCTGGACACCGTCACCGATGTGCTCCGCCTGGCCTGCGCCCTGTCGGACGGCGACGTGACCCTCACCGTGCCGACCCGGTTCCGCTCGCTGTCCCGGCCGGTCCGCCGCGCCCTGCTGGCCGGCCTCGACGCGGTCGTCGCGGCGGCCCCCGCCAAGCTCGCCGACGTCACCGCGCACCGCGAGATGTTCAAGCGCCTCGGCGAGCGCCTCCACCCGCACGAGTACCCTCGCTGGCCGCACGCCGCCGATGTCTTCGCCGTGGCCCGGGGCGAGAAGGAGGCCCGGTCCTTCGACAGCCGCGTCGAGGAACTGCTCGGCGCGGGCGACCTCACCTCGGCGGTACGGCTGCTGGCGGCCGCGCCGGGCAAGCTGTTCCGCTCCCTGGACCGCCTGCTGCGCGCGTGCCGCGCCCAGGACGAGCGCGACGCCGTCGTGGCCGCCGCCGAGCAGGCCGCCCCGCAGGTCTCCGGCCGGGTCCTGCTGTCGGTCCGCGAACACCTCCACAACCGCAAGGAGGAGACCGGCGAGCGGCGCGTCTTCGTCAACCGCCTCGGCCGGGCCTGGGTCGCCTCCGACACCCGCCCGCCCGTGCTCCCGCCCGAGCGCGAGCGCCTGATCGCCGCACTGGACGCCGAGACGCGCCGCCGCCTCCCGGCACCGGGCCACCTGCTGATCGACCCCGACGTCCTCGACGTCACGCTCCCGCTGAGCGGCAAGGCGACCGCCGCCGGCCTCGGCGTGCTGCCCCGCGGCTCCCTGTCCCCCGTCGACGGCGACCTGCTGCGGTTCTTCGTCTACTGGAAGCAGACCCGCCGCAGCACCGACTACGACCTGTCGGCGCTGATGCTCGACGACGCGTACGCCACCGTCACCTGGCTGTCGTACACCAACCTCACCGAGCTCGAAGGCGAGCACTCCGGCGACATCACCGACGCTCCCGACGGCGCCTCGGAGTTCATCAACCTGCGCCTGGGGGCGGTCCGCGGCACCTTCATCGTCCCGCAGGTCAACATCTTCGCGGGAGAGAACTTCGAGGAGACCGAGGAGTCCTTCTTCGGCTTCATGCTGCGCGACACCGAACAGCAGGGCCGCCCCTTCGAGCCGCGCACCGTGCGCATGAAGTCGGAGCTGCGCGGCCCGGGCATGGTCGCGCTGCCCCTGGCGTTCCTGCGCGGCGGCGACGGCCGCTGGCGGGCCAAGTGGCTGCACCTGTACCTCAAGGGCAGTCCGAACGCCAACCGGGTCGAGGGGAACCGCGTGTCGGTCGCCACGCTGCTGCGCGGCATCGTGGAACACGACTACCTCACGGTCCGCCACCTCACCGGGCTGATGGCGGACCGTGCCACGGCCACCACCTTGTGGGACGGCAAGACGATCCCGGACGGCCCCGTCACGTACATCGGCCTGGAGCGCCCGGACGGGCTGCACCCGGACTCCCGGGTCATCACCCCCGAAAACCTGCGCGACATGATCCCCGCCTGACTGCTAGCCTGAGCCTGCGGCGAGGCCATGAAGGGGCTTCCTTCTCAAAACCTCATTGAATTAGTCCTTTCGCTTTCCTCGCCCTCGACGTCAAGCCGGGGTGCCGTGCGTGCACCCCGGCTTCGTCGTGTCTCACCGCCCGGGCGGTGGCGATGTCTCACCGCCCGGGCGGTGACGGCATCCCGGTCACGGGTTCTCCTGCAGGGTCAGGCCGTAGTAGTCGACGTGGTAATCCCCCACCCGCTGCGCGTGGTCGCTCAGACTCAGGTCCGCCGGCGAGGAGACGCCCAGGTCGCGCAGCGTGCCCACCATCATCCGGGCCAGCCGGCGGCCGTCCGTCTCACCGATGCCGAAGTCGCCCGAGTGGTAGGGGGCTTCGAGCCAGTGGTCCAGGGCGGCCGGGCGGGTGGCGCGCGGTATCCAGCCGAAGGAGGCCGGGTCGGTGATGCCCGCTCCGAGCGGCTCCGGGTCGTAGGCGATCTCCAGCCGGTCACCGCAGGCGATGTGGAAGAGGACAGGGCCGTAGGTGCCGGGCACCAGGGCGTGGAAGCCCAGGTCCAGCTCGATGCCGAGGGCGTGCGTCTCGGTCGGCAGGCTGCCGAGGAAGTCGCCGAGCGTGTGGGAGAAGACGTCCCAGTCGTCCGTGCGCCAGCGGCCCGGGAAGCCCAGTCCCGCATTGGCGGGGTCGCGGCGGCTGCCGAAGAACCCGCCGAGGGCGTAGTGCTCGCCGTGCCCCTGGCGCCAGAACCAGTTCTCCACCGGATCGGTCGGCTGGAGCAGCAGCTCGGGGCCGTGTTCACCGGCGTGCAGCTCCAGGGTGTTCTCCCGCTGCCGCCAGCGGAGGAACGGGCTGCCCCACAGCGGGGCCGAGTCGTAGAACGGCCCGGGGTCGCCGTAGGCGCCCATGACCGGGGCGGGCCCGAACTCCTGCGTCAGCGCCTCGGCAACCGCCCGGAAAGCCGCGGCCTTGCCGGCGGCGCCGCCTTCCGGCAGGGCCACGGGGACGTACAGGCCCACGTACTCCTCGCCGTCGTGGACGTAGTCCTTCTCGAAGCGGCCCACCGGGCGCAGCCGGGGCGCCCACCGCGGGGACTCCTCCTGCTCCGGGCCCGTGACCAGGAGCGGCCCGCCGGGGCCGTCCCGCCACTCCCAGCCGAGGCCCTCCACCACGGCCCGCAGCGCCGGCCCGCTCCAGCCGCCGGTCTCCGCCGTCCTCAGCCGCCGCGCCAGCTCCACCACGCGCGCCTCGTCCCAGGCCCCCGTCATAGCGAACTCCTCGTTCCGTTCCGTGCTCGTGTCGTCCCGAGCTCGTGCGACAGACCTTGCCACACGGCACTGACAACGGATCACCCACCGTCCCCCGCCGAGCAGCTCGCCGGAGCAGGTCGCCCAAGCAGCTCGCCCGAGCAGGACGAACGTCTTTTCAGATTTTTGTTATCCGGGCTCCGGTCCGGCGTCTCCCAAGTGTTGGACCAGTACTCAGTGATCCCGTACCGGAAGTGATCCTCGTGAATCGTGAACCCCAGACTCCGATGTCCGACCCGGCCTCCGACGGCGGGCGGCGCGCGCGCCGGCACCGCGGCAGGCGCCCCCGGCGGGCGATGGTCATAGGCGGAACGGTGGGGCTGATAGCCGTCGTGGGCGGCGGGTACGGCGTCGCCCAGTCGCTGTCGGGCGGCGGGGAGACCCGCGCTGACGCCCCCACGGCGTCGGAGCCGGCCGCGGACCGGTCCGCCGAGGCGTCGAAGGACGGCCTCTCCGTGGAGGCGGCCGCCTCGTCGGCTCCGGGCACGGGCACCGCCTCGCCGAGCGCCGCCCCGAGCGGGAAGCCGAGCGCGGGCGCGAGCACGCCGGCGGCGCCGGGCAAGGGCGGCGAGGCGGAGAAGAAGAACCAGCCCGGGGCCGGCTCCCGGGCCGGGGAGAAGCCGGATGCCCGTACACCGGGCAGGTCCGGGGACGCGCCCGCGTCGGGCAGTGGGTCCGGGAGCGGCAGTGGCAGCGGCAGCGGCAACGGCAGCGGCAACGGCAACGGCAACGGTTCCAGCAGCGCCCGCAAGCCCGCGGCCGGCGGTGGCGGCGCACCGGCCGGCGGCGCGAACGGCAAGTACGTGCAGCAGGTCGTCGACATGGTCAACGCCGAGCGGGCCAAGGCCGGCTGCTCGCCGCTCACCGTCAACGCCAAGCTGCAGGCGGCCGCCCAGGGCCACTCCGACGACATGGCCGCCCGGGACTACTACTCCCACACCAGCCCGGACGGCAAGAGCCCCGGCGACCGGATGACCGCCGCCGGATACCGCTGGAGCACGTACGGCGAGAACATCTTCAAGAGCCCCAAGGACGCCCGTACGGCGATGGACGGCTGGATGAAGAGCTCGGGCCACCGCGCCAACATCCTGAACTGCTCCTTCAAGGAAATCGGCGTGGGCATCAACTTCGCGTCGAACGGCCCGTGGTGGACGCAGAACTTCGGCGCGACCTTCTGATCGCCGCCCGGACGGGCCTGCGCATAGAATCCGGTTCCATGCCGAAGCCTGACGAGCTGCTCGTTGACGTCGCCGCCCGTGTGGAGTCCGGGCAGAGCAATCAGATGTCCCTGACCGTGGTCATCGGTGGTGCGGTCATCACCGGTCGACTGGCCCCAGAAGCCATGTGGAGGCAGAGGGTGTCGGAGGTGCTGACGGACTCCGCCGATCTGGGCGAGTTCTCCGCCGTCTTCGGCACACCGGTGAAGGAGGGCGGGCCGCCCACGCATCTGCACTTCCACCTGGCCCGGATCCTGCAGGGCACGGTGGGGATCCCGGAGACGGGCGGGATGTACCGCGTTGCGATCGAGGACGTCAGCGCCTGGACCGTGGGCGATTTCAGCTACTCCGACCACTGACCCGCTGCCGCGCCGCCGCGCCGGGAACGGTACGGCACGCAGTGAGGGGCCTGCCGGCACACGCCGGCAGGCCCCTCACTGCTGTCCGGCTCGCGCCGGGCCCGTCGTCAGACGGACAGCGCAGTGCCGGGCATCTTGGAAGCACCCTGGAAGGGACTGTTCGATGCGGCCGGATGCGGCCGGGGAAGGCGCGAGTGGTCAAGGAGAGCCGGGGTTGCCCGGCCATGGGCCCGGAGACGTCGCCGGCGCCGGCATCGCGGCGGTCCCGGCGGGATCGCAGGCCTCCTGCGGGCCGGCCGTGGCCGTTTTTTCAGATCGAACCCGGGCCGGCACTGCCGGACGCTTCGTTCGCCGCACGGCGGTACTCGGCGTTGATGCGCTGGGCTTCCTCGAGCTGGTCCTCGAGGATGACGATGCGGCAAGCGGCCTCGATCGGGGTACCTCTGTCGACGAGCTCGCGGGCGCGAGCGGCAATCCGCAGCTGGTAGCGGGAGTACCGGCGATGTCCGCCTTCCGAGCGCAGCGGAGTGATCAGACGGGCCTCACCGATGGCTCGGAGGAAGGCGGGGGTGGTGCCGAGCATTTCGGCGGCCCGGCCCATGGTGTACGCGGGGTAGTCGTCGTCGTCCAGACGACCACTGAGCGGAGTATCTGCTGCCATGTCACCTCGTTGTGTAAAGCGTCGAGGGGCCCTGGTGCCGTACGGCACCAGGGCCCCGAAGGAAATTGAACACCATCTGTCGGCCCTAATGCTCTGCCGACCTTCTGTTTCCGCTACCGGCCCGGCAAGGGGACGGGTGCGGGGATCGCGGCTGCGTGACCGGGGACCACCATCCATTCCGGGGTCTTGCGGTACCCGGACCGAGAGCTTCCCGGGCCGGGCGATCCTGATGGCGTCTGTTCCTCCGTTCTTCCTCTGGACCAACCACTGTGAACGGGTGCTGCGGTACTGCTGTCGGCAGCCCCTCGACCTGCGGGCTGCCCAGTGCGGCCTCAGCCTCGTCGCCGCTTTGCGACGCCGTTCTGCGGCATCCTGGCTTCGGAGCTCCAGGCCGCACTGACCTGCGAACTTCTTGTACTGCTACCCGCGCAGTTCATGTCTGCCGGGTCTCACTTGACCTCGTCAACGACAGTAAGGCTAGCTGCGCCAGGAGCCAATGTCTACACTGACAAGAGTAGATTTTGTGTGGCGCGGAGACCACAGTCATCCTTTGGCCAATAAAGGAGAGGCCCCTGGGGAGGCTACTCCCGGGGATGCGGTGCCCCCGAGCAGCGCGGACGCACTCTGGAGCGCGGTGGGGGCGTCGACCGGCGCCGTCTCGGGGTGGTCGTGACAGGTGAAGCCGAGGCGGGTCATGGCCCGGGCGACTTCGCCGCTGCTGAAGTCGCGGCGATCCTGCCGGGTGATGACCTGGCCTACCTGCTTGACCGGGTAGCGGCGGCGGCCGATGGTCACGGACACGGATTCACCCGTGAGGAGCTCGGGCGTGACGCCCTTCATCAAGGCGACCACTCCGTCCTTGGTCAGCTCGAACGGGTACCGGGCGATGACACAGCGCATGATGCCTCACAGGGGAGAAGGGCGACGGACTGCCGGGCGAGATGAAGAGGAGAGGGACGGGCTCGTGGTCGCGGTGGCGGCTCCGGGCAACCGAGCCGAAGCCGGTATGCCGCTGCGCCCTGCGGCGCGCCGCTTCGCCGGCGGGCCGGCCGTTTTTCCGCAGCCCGCGGAACGGCGCGGGCCACCGGAGCGGTCAGCGCGAGCGCCCTCGCCGAAGCCGTCATATGCACGGGACGGGCGGGACGGGCGGGCACGCTTCATGCGGAGCCTTCCCTGACGAGGCGCGCAGCAAGGAATTCCCGCAGCATGAGCGGCGCAGAGAATCTTCGACACGAGCCTGAGTCGATGCGGGCGAACGAATCGGGGCCGATAGGGAATGCGTCACCGGCCGGTGATGCGGTGCAGCCTTGCCGTCGTGCGCCCCGAAACGCACACGTCCCGAAACGCGGCGAGCCGGGGCCCGCACCCCGGAGGGTGCGGGCCCCGGCTGCGGAGTATGCGTCGGCGCCGGTGTCAGGCGAGGACGATGTTCTCGGCCGTCGGGCCCTTCTGGCCCTGCGCGATGTCGAACGACACCTTCTGGCCCTCCAGCAGCTCACGGAAGCCCTGGGCGGAGATGTTCGAGTAGTGGGCGAACACGTCGGGGCCGCCGCCGTCCTGCTCGATGAAGCCGAAGCCCTTTTCTGCGTTGAACCACTTCACGGTGCCAGTAGCCATTTCATTTCTCCTTCGGAGACGGTGCCAGGAATTCACCCTGCGTGAATTCCGTGTCGCCGTGATGATTACCCCGTCGGAAAATGAACCCTCCGGCAACCACACCTGCAACTGAGATCGACCATAGCACGGTGCGATCGGCCCTGCACGATAAATAATTCCGCCTCGGTCGGCGGTCGAGGAATACTCGCCGTGCCGCGCGTGTATTTCTCCTGTCACGGATACAGATATTGCCCTTCGCGGACGCCGCCTTCCCGCCCCGCAACCCGCCCGCAGTCCTGTGACCTCGGCCGACGGGGGTGCGCCGGACGGCGGCCGGGACGTCGTGGCGGCCGACCGGATCGAACGTGTGTCGCCTACCACGCCGGAGTCGCCGCGGCGGCCGTTCGTGAGCGGTGACGCGCTTCTCACACTCCGTGCCAGGCGGGCTGACATTCGTCCTGGTGTCCGGTGTCCTTCCCGTCGACGGGCACGAAACGACCATCAGGATGGGACGGGCATGAACAGACCTTCGATGTGTGTGACGTACCTGAGAGCCAAGGCGGCCGCGGCCCGCGGCCGGATCGCCGCCGCGGTGGGCACGATCGCCCTGATCGCGGCCGCCCTCACCGGCACGGCTGCCGGCACGGCCGCCGCGGCGCCGGCCGCCTGGCCGTCGGGCAAGTGGTCCTGCTCCGGCGCTCCCGTTCCGGACGGCTGGGTCATCACCGGCTACGACCGCTCCGGCTGCAAGGGGATGGGGTCCTGGTACCAGCAGCCCGTGAAGGACGGCATCTGGACCTGCTCCGGCTCGCCGATCGTGTCCGGCTACGTCATCACCAACTACGACCGCTCCGGCTGCAGCGGCATCGGCGCCTGGTACCACCAGCTCGCCCGCGACGGCCGCTGGACCTGCGCCGGGTCCCCCATCCCGCCCGGCTACGTCACGACCAACTACGTGCGCACCGGCTGCAACGGCATCGGTGCCTGGTACCACCAGCTCGTCCGCAACGGCATCTGGACCTGCCCCGGTTCCCCCATCCCGCCGGGCTACCGCAGCACCACGTACATGGCCAGTGGCTGCGGAGGCATCGGCGCCTGGTACACCGTGCGCGCCTGACCCTGCCGCGCAGTCCGGCGCGGCCGGTTCGCCGGGTGGTGGGCATGACAGCATGTGGTCATGCCCACCATCCCGCACCGCGACGGCGATTACGCGATCACCACCCTCTACTCCGTCCCCGACGACGCCTGGTACCTGGAACTCGGCCTCACCGCCGGACAGCTGACCCTGGTGACCGCGATCGTCCCCGACGAGGACCCGGCGCGGGAGCCGACGGTGTGCTTCGAAACCCACGGCCGGCACGTGGACGTCCCGTACGACGTCATGCGCTGGTTCATGGAGCAGGTCGAGGAGGAGATCCGCACGTCGCGCGCCTGGATGCGGCTGCGCCCCGAACTCGTCGCGGTCATCCACGGATTGCGCCAGGAACATCTGGGCGTCATCGATGACGACGCGTTCGCCCGTGTTCTGGCGGAGGTGCGCGCCGCGGTGCCCGAGGCCGACCTGCCCGCCGTTCTCGCGGCCGCCTTCGGCAGGAGGCCCGACGGCACCACCTTGGACCAGGCGGCCCTGGAGGGGATTTAAAGCCTTGGCAGGCGGGCGGCGGGGCGCGCTACGATCACCGTGATGACTACTCCTTCTGGTGACAGATTGGGGGCCCCGTCCGCGCAAGGTGAGTGCTGATGCTCACCCAAGCCGCGACAGGGGATTCCCGCCTTTCCTTCTGGCTGCGCGTGCGCGAGTTCGCCGTGCCGCCCGCAATGATCGAGACTGCGACCGCCCGCCGCCGTGCCGGTGACTGGGCGGGGGCGTGTGCCGCCGCAGGGTTCGATGCCGACCTCGACCTCCGTTCCGTGGCGCGTGGCTACGGGCGGGAACTCGCGGCCCGTGTCCGGGCCGATCTCCGTCACCTGGCGCCCGACCTGCTGCGCTGGCACATGCCGAGGATCGCTCCCGACGGGCTGCTGCGGCCGGGGCTGACCGTTGCTCTGGCCCGGTACGACAGGCCGGTACGGGGTGGTGACGCCTGTCCGCTGCAGCTCGTGGTGCGGACACCGCCCGCCTGGGCGGATGCCGGACAGCGGATCAGCCTCGCGCTGTGGGACGGGACGCACGCCGGGCCGGGCGCCTCCCGTCACCCGCACCCCCACCCCGACCGCCGCTTCCGGCTCGACCTGCACCGTCACTTGTGGGACGCGCGCAGGGCCGGTGAGCTGCGGGCACGGTCCGGAGCAGACGGTCCGCAGCCGCACTTGCCGGAAGCGGTGGCAGCGGTGGCGGTGCCGCAGGGGTATCGCTGCGCCGTCGGCCGCTGGGCGGCCGAGGCGAGGATCCTGCTCCGCGCCGAGAGCCGTTCCGCCGGCGCCGTGGCCGTACGCCTGGGCTCCCGCCACCGGCTGGTCCTGGACGTGCCCGCCGGCGGGGACGGTGCTCCCTCGCCCGCGCTGCGGGTGACGGCACCGGACAAGCCCGGTGACGTCTCCGCGCTGCCCCTCCTGCCCGACGCGGCGGTCTGGGCGCTGCCCGACCTGGAGCTGCTCCGTGCCGGTGCGATCGACGCCGGCCGGCTGCACCCGCTGGTCGCCCAGGCGCTGATGCCCGGTCACACGCCGGCCGGTCCTCCGCCGATCGCGGACGGGCCGGGACGGCCGCGCATCGTGGAGTGCCGCGGAGCCCGGCACCGGATCGGTCTGGTCGACGGAGTGCTCGTCCCGCTGGACCACGACCCGGCCGAGATCCGGCGGGAGGAGCTGCTCGTCGCGCTGACCGGCACGCCCCTGCCGTGTCTGCGGGCGATCGACGAGGCCCACCGCCGCCCCGACTGTCTCAGCGGCGTCCGCGAACGCCTCGACCACGGGGACACGGCCGGCGCCCTGGCCGTCGTCGAAGGCCTGCTGGGCCCCGAGGCGCTGCTGCGCTCCGGGGCACTGCGGGACGAACTGGAGGCGGCCGCGCTCCGGCGGATCACGTACGGGCTGTACAGGGCAGGCCTGATCGGCTCCGGGCCCGGCCACACCCGCTCCGACGACCGGCGCCGCGAGCGCCGAGGGGACCGCCGTCGTCCCCGTGCTCCTCGTCCGTAGGCCACTCACCGACTCGTCACGTCACTCGCTCCCCCGCTCGGGGAACCTGCGCTCCCCCGGCCTCCCGGCTCTCCCTCAGCTCACAGGTGATCACACACATGCATCCTTCCTCTGATTCCTCTCCTTCCTCCCCTTCCTCGCAGCTCGACGTCGCCGCCGAACTGCTCGCCATGCTCCGCGACACGACCACCGAGCCGCGCCCCGACGACCAACTGGAGGCCCTGACCCTGGCGGTGGCCGCCGACCTGCCCGTCCTCCTGTGGGGAGAGCCGGGCATCGGCAAGACCGCGGCCCTGACACAGCTCGCCGAGTCCCTGGACCTGCCGCTGACCACGGTGATAGCCAGCGTGCACGAGCCGTCCGACTTCTCTGGCCTGCCGGTCGTCGGGGACGACCCCGCCGAACAGGGCATCCCGATGGCCCCACCGGACTGGGCCGTGCGTCTGGTCCGGGCAGGCCGGGGGCTGCTTTTCCTCGACGAGCTGTCCACCGCGCCGCCCGCCGTCCAGGCCGCCCTGCTCCGGCTCGTGCTCGAACGGCGGATCGGCGCGCTGCGGCTCCCGCCCGGCGTCCGGATCGTGGCCGCCGCCAACCCGCGCTCCTCGGCCGCCGACGGCTGGGAGCTGAGCCCGCCGCTGGCCAACCGTTTCGTCCACCTCCAGTGGGTCCACGACCACGAGGTCGTGGTGCGCGGTCTCGGCGGGACCTGGCCTCATGCGACGCTGCCGCGGCTCGACCGGGAGAAGCTGCCGGCGGCCGTGGACTTCGCGCGCCGCGCCGTGTGCGGGCTCCTCGCCGCCCGCCCCCGGCTCGTGCATCAGCTGCCCGGCAGCGAGACGCGCCGCGGCGGCGCCTGGCCGTCGCCCCGGAGCTGGGAGATGGCCGTGTTCCTCGTCGCCTTCGCGACCGCGGCCGGCTCTTCCCGGGAGGTGCTTTCCCTGCTCGTCCGGGGCACTGTCGGGGACGGTCCGGGGCTGGAACTGCTGGCGAGCCTGGACCGGATGGACCTGCCGGATCCCGAGACGCTGCTCGCCGATCCGGCCGCGGCCGCCCTGCCCGAGCGCGGGGATCTGCGCCAGGCCGTGCTCGACGGCGTGGTCGAGGCGGTCCGCAACCGCCCGGAGAAGGCCCGGTGGGACGCGGCGTGGACGCTGCTGGTCCGCGCGGTGGAGACCGGGGCGCCGGACCTGGTGGTCGTCCCCGCGACGACCCTCGCCACGCTGCGCCGCGACGGCTGGGACGTCCCGGCCACGATCGAGGGGCTCGCGGGAGCGGTGGCCCTCTCCCGGCGTGCGGACCGCGCGGCGCAGCAGGCGGCGGCCCGGATCGCGGCCACCGCGCAGGCGGGGCGATGACGGGGGAAGCACGGCGGCGGGTGGCCGGGGTGGCGGGCGCCCCGAGTGCCGCGGGGACGTCGAACGCCTCCGGGGCCGTACCGGACGCGCCCCGGAGCCTCGACCGCGACAAGCTCTTCGCCGCCCGGCTGCATGCCGCCCGGGCCCGGCCGTATCTGGCGTCGGCCCTGTTCGCCCTGCACACCGTCGAGTCGCGGCAGGTGCCGACGATGGCGGTGGACCGGTACTGGCGGTGCTACGTGTCGCCGGCGTTCGTGGACCTCACGCCCGTGGAGGAGCTGGCCGGGGTGTGGGTGCACGAGGTGTCGCACCTGCTGCGCGACCACCACGGGCGCAGTGACCGGGTCGCGCGGGAGCGCGGGCTGACCGGCCCCGGGGACCGGTTGCGGATGAACATCGCCGCGGACTTCGAGATCAACGACGACGTGTTCGGCGACGGGCTGGTCCGTCCCGAAGGCGCCGTCGAGCCGGCGTCGCTGGGGCTTCCCGCGGGGGAGCTCATGGAGGACTACCTGCGGCAGTTCCGTCTCGGAACGGCCATGGGGGACCTGGCCTGGCTGGACTGCGGCAGCGGCGCCGACGGCGTGGAGCGGGAGTGGGAGCTGGGGCCCGGCGGGGCGCACGGGCTCAGCGAGCAGGAGCGGGACGCGGTCCGGTTCCGGGTGGCGCAGGGCATCACCGGCCGCCCGGGGGACGCCCCCGCGGGATGGCGGCGCTGGGCGGAGGAGGCGTTCCACCCGCCGCAGCCGTGGCGGGAGTTGCTGGGGGCGGCGGTGCGTTCGGCGGTCTCCGGTTCCGGCGCGGGCGAGGACTACACCTACGGCCGGCCGTCGCGGCGCTCCGCCGGGGTGCCCGGCGCCGTGCTGCCGAGCCTGCGGCGGCGGCCGCCGCGGGTCAGCGTGGTCATCGACACGTCCGGCTCGGTCAGTGACGCCGAACTGGGCAGCGCGCTCCTGGAGGTCACGGCGATCTCCCGGGCCGTGGGCGGCCGCCGCGACCTGGTCACGGTGGTGCCGTGCGACGCGGCGGCGCGCATCGCGCACCCGCTGTGCCGGGCGGAGGGGATACCGCTGGTGGGCGGCGGCGGTACGGATCTGCGCACGGGCTTCGCGAGGGCGCTCAAGACGCAGCCGCGGCCGGATGCCGTGGTGGTCCTGACGGACGGGCAGACGCCCTGGCCGGCCGGTCGGCCACCATGCCGGACGGTGGTGGGCCTGTTTTCCCGGCAGCGGCAGCGACAGCGGTCGTCATGGCAGGAGGACGACCCCGATTACGTGCCGGACGCGCCTCCCGCGTGGGCGAGGGTGGTGCGCATCGGCTCCTGACCGGCAGCGGCAGTCAGCAGCGGCGCCACCGGGACACACAGGCTCACCGCCGCGGCATGCCGCACATACCGCGCACACCGAAATGACCCCGGTGGCGGGCCTCGCCCCTGCGTCAAGTTTCAGCCAAACGCAGGGAGGTTGCGTAAATCTCCGCGGGTTCGCCGGGCGTCCCGCCCGATCGCCGCGCCCGCCCCGATCGCAGCGCTCGCGCCGACGGCCTGCGGAAACGATTCGCGCCACGCAAACCTTAAATCCGGCTATTTTTCCTCCACTTGAGCCCGTGCAGCCGCGCCTGCCAGTGCGCTTTCTTGTTTTCGCGGTGCCCCCACCAGTCCCGTCGTGAGCCGGGCGCACCCCCGGTAGCATGCTCGGCCTGTTGTCGTGCACACGATCGCGCGGTCGTTTTCGGCCGCGCGCCGACTCAAGGGGGAACTCTTGGCAGCACGCAGAACACTGCTGGCGGCCGCGGCCGTAGGAGCACTGGCGCTCGGCGTCACCTCGCCGGCCGCCGCCGCCCAGGGACAGGAGAAGCAGCAGACGAGGATCGAGATCCGGGAGGCCCGGCCCTCGGAGATACCCCAGGACGCCGCGCTGAACGCTCAGGCGGCCGGGTGCCGGATCGGGGAGCAGGTCTCCGACCGCTTCTCCTCCTGCGCCGAGAAGTATCTGATCGTCTCGATCGTGGAGGTTCCGAGCGGCAGGATCCTCGGCACGGCCCTGTTCGACGCGAAGAACAAGACGAGGCTCAACTACAAGTCCGCCACCTGGGAGCAGGAGGCGGTGCTGAAGATGGTCAGGTCCTTCGGCGTCGCCAAGTTCGGCACGATGGCCAGTGCCGAGGTGGACTGCAAGGCGTCCCAGGGCAACGGCTGCACATCCGCGCCCGGCGTCGTCGGACCCAAGGTCTTCTGGGGCCTGTGGGGCGGCACGACCAACACGTACACGTTCAAGGTGACTTCCCCGGGCAACGCCCTCGTGGGGCACGCACCGCAGACGAAGGTGACGGTCAGCCACCCGTCCAGCCCGGAGAAGGCCCACTTCACCCTCGGCAACATCGCTCCGGTCCGGTGCGACAGCGCGAAGAACATCGGCAACATCGGCCGCGGCTGTGTGCACCCGCTGGTGAAGCCGGTCTACCGGCTGAGCAAGGGCGACAAGGCGGTCAAGGGCGTCGCCGAGCACATCGAGGACGCCCAGAAGCACAAGCTGAAGAAGCCCTGGGGCGTCGTGAACAAGGGCTACCCGCTGCACAGGCTGCCCAACGGCGACCTGTCCAGGGCGAACCGGGACACGGCGTGCACGACGGCCGTGAAGAACCGGTACAAGCCCAAGAGCTGCGACGAGTACCCGTTCGCGGGCAGCTACGAGGGCGCGGCGCTCAACCCGGACTACTCCACGGCTCCGGTGCCGCTCAGCGAGAACCGCACCGAGGGCGGGTTCAAGTACCGCGGCCGGTTCATCATGCAGAACCGGGTCCTGGACTACGATGAGTTCTGGGTAGAGATCACCAAGTAGGCACAAGTAGGCAGCCGAGTAGGCGCAGTCCGGAGGATGGAGCGGGTCGTGCCGGACCTGATCGGGGCCGCCACGGCCCGCTTGTCCGTTCCCGAGGGCCAGTACGCGATCCTGGACCCCGGGGCGGAAGACGCGCAGGACAGCATTCCCGATCCCGGCGAGCTGGCCGCCACCGGCCTGTTCGCCGCGGGCACCGACGGGGCGCTGGTCATCACGGGCACGGACCACGGGGAGATCAGCATCGGCGTGGAGCTGTGGAGCGGTGCTCCCCCCGTCGACGACACCGCGTGGGAGGACATCGCCGAGGACAGCTACACCGCGACCGGGGCCGCGCAGGTGCACAACGTGGAGGGCCGGCCGGCCGGGCTGCCCGACCTCGCCTGGTCCGGGCCCGGCACGTACCGGATGCGGGTGAGCGTGCGCGGCCGTGACCTGGGCGCGGACGACGACGGTGGCGGATACGACGACGGCGGGTACGACGACGGCGGGGCGTACGACGGCGGCGCGGACGCGAGGCGTACGGGTCCGGTGGAGGAGCACCTGATCCAGGTCTGGCCCGCACCGGTGGCCCCGCCGCAGGCGCTCAAGCTGACCGACGAGCTGGGGGAAACCTGGCGCAGCGAGGCCGCCGGCGGCTAGGGGGTCAAGGCCGGGCCGGTGCCGGTCCGCGGGCCAGGAGGACCGCGCCGTCCAGGGACGACAGCGCGCCGAGCGCGGCGGGCCGGAGGAGGATCTCCGGTCCTTCCGGCCGTTCGAGCCGGCGCACCTGTCGGGCGACCTCGTCCACGTAGCCCGGCAGGCCCGCGGCGAAGCCGCCGCCGACCGTCACGAGGCGGGGGTGCACCAGTTCGCACAGGCTCACGACAGCGGCGGCGAGGGCGGCGGCCCCCTCCCCCACCGTTTCCCGGGCCCAGGGCTCCGCGCCCTGCCAGGCCTCGCGCAGGGCGTCGAAGCCGGTGTCGCGGCCGAGGCGCCGGGCGGCGCGCCGGAGGACGGCCCGTCCCGAAGCGACGGACTGCACGCAGCCGTTCCGGCCGCACTCGCAGCGCTCCCCCGCCCTGTCGACGATCACGTGCCCGACCTCGCAGGAGCCCCGCTCCGTACCGGGGCACAGGACGCCGCCGAGCACGATGCCGCCGCCGATGCCCGTTCCGACGCCGACGTGGACGAGATCGGGGCAGGCCGCGGCACCGGCCTCGGCCAGCGCCGCGAGGTCGCCGTCGTCCGCCAGGCGCACGTCCGCCCCCGGCCACAGGCCCGTCAGCTCGCGCAGGAGATCGAGGCCCTGCCACGAGGGCCGGTTCGGCCAGCCGCGTACGCGGCCGGAGGCCTCCAGGGTGGCGGGCACGGCGACGCCCACCGCGGTCACCGGGTCATCCGCCGGCGCCGGGCACAACGCCTCCGCGGCGGCGGCGAGAGCGGCCAGATCGGCGGCCGCACCGCCGGTGGCGGGCCACTGGAACACGCTGTGCACCGGCGCCGGTCCGGCGCCGGACCGGGAGGCGGGCTCCAGCCGGAGGGCCGCTTTGGTGCCCCCCAGGTCGACGCCCAGGACGCTCACGCCGGGCCCGCGGGAGCGCCGGAGCCGCCGAGCCGGAAGAACTCGCGGTAGAGGGGCAGCTGTTCGGTCAGTGTCGGCTCTCCGTAGTGCACGGGGAGACCCGCCTCCTCGGCGGCGCGGAGCAGCGCCGTGCGGCGCGGCTTCATGACGATGTCGGCCACGACCGTGCCGGCGGCCAGGCCCGCCGGGTCGAAGGGCAGCGGGTCGCCCGGGCGCATCCCCATGGGGGTGGCGTTGACGGCGATGTCGGCGGCGACCGGGCCCTTCGTGGCCGCGATCCTGCCGGGCCACCGTGCGGCGAGCCGGCCGGCGAGGCCGTCCGCGCGGGCCCGGTCCCGGTCCCAGACGGCGACGTCGGCTCCGGCCCCGAGCAGCGCTACGGCGATGGCGCTGCCCGCGCCGCCCGCTCCGGCCTGGCAGACGCGCGCACCGCGCGGTTCGTAGCCCGCCGCGCGCAGGCCCCGGACGAAGCCCTCCCCGTCGAAGTTCTCGGCCAGCCAGCGCCCGTCGGGTTCCCGGCGCATCGCGTTGGTGGAGCCGCTCAAGGCGGCGGCGGGGCCGACCTCGTCGGCGAACCGCAGGCAGGCAGCCTTGTGCGGGACGGTGATGAGCAGTCCGTCCAGGTTCATGGCCTGCCGGAGCCCCCGGAGGGCCTCGGTGAGGCCCTCCGGGCGGACGTGGAGGGGGACGAGGACGGCGTCGGTGCCGATCCGCCGGAAGAGGGGGTTGAGCAGGCCCGGCGCCCGTACCTGCCCCACGGGGTCCCCGATGACCGCGAACAGCCGTGTCGTCCCGGAGATCTCCGGGCCCGTGCCCGGGGCAGGGCCCGGTACGGACCCTGCTACGGATCCCGGTACGGACCCTGAGACGGGTTCCGGTGCGGGTCCCGCTACGGATCCCGGTGCGCGCTCCGGTGCGGAGTCGCTCATGCCGCTCGCTCTCCTTCCCCGGCCGGAGGCACCGGCCGGCCCGGTGTTCCTCAGCGCAGCCAGGGCACGTCGGCCCCCTCGCGGTCCAGCCCCTCCTCGATGGCCCGGCAGATGCTGCTCAGCTGGCCGGCCTGTTCCGGCGTCAGGCTGTCGAAGACCGCTCTGCGCACGGCGGCGACATGGCCGGGAGTAGAGCGCGCGACCATCTCCCGGCCGCTGTCCGTCAGGACGGCCTCCTGCCCCCGCCGGTCGCCCGGGCAGGCCTCGCGGCGCGCCCAGCCGAGCTTCTCCAGGCGGGAGACCGCGTGCGACAGCCGCGGCCGGGTGATCTTGGCGCGGCGTGCCAGCTCGCTCATGCGCATCCGCCGGCGCGGGTCCTCGGAGAGCAGCGCGAGCAGCCCGTAATAGAGGTGCGGGATGCCCGCCTGGCGCTGGAAGCAGCGGTCCAGGTAGTCCTCCACCAGCCGGGTGGCGTACACGAAGTTCCGCCAGGTGTGCTGCTGCTCTTCGGTGAGCGGGCGCGGCACGCAGGGCGCGTCAGAGCTCACGCGGCCTCCTGATGCCGTGCGCCGTCCATGATGTCGTGTCGTCCACGGATCACCCGGAGGTCTGCCGGGACTTGGGCAGGAACACGATGGCGAGCATGCTCAGCACGATGATCACACCGGAGACGAGGAACGCGCGCCCGTAGCCCTCGGCCAGCGCTCCCGGCCCGCCGCCCGCACCGTCCGTGCGGCTCGCCGCGACCGAGGCGAGGACGGACAGCCCCAGCGCGCCGCCCATGGTGCGCGAGGTGTTGGCCAGCCCGGCCACGAGCCCCGATTCGGACGGACCCACGCCGGAGGTGGCGAAGACCGCCAGCAGCGTCATCATCAGGCCCGCGCCGAAGGAGAAGGCGATGCCGGGCCCCAGCAGGGTGCCCAGGAACGTGCCGTCGGCCCCCATGGCCGACTGCCAGAAGAACCCCGCCGCCGTCAGCGCACCGGCGAGCGCCAGCAGGACGCGCCCCTCGACCAGGCGCATGATCCGGGGCGCGAGCTGGGCGGAGAGGATGATGGAGGCGGTGTGCGGCAGCAGGGCGAGGCCGGTCTCGATGGCCGAGTACTCCAGGACGTTCTGCATGTAGAGCGAGAGGAAGTACCACATCGCGTAGAAGGCCATGCCGCTGACCACGGTGATGACGTTGGCCACGGACACCGACCGCACGCGAAAGATGCCGAGGGGCGTCAGCGGTTCACGGGCCCGGCGCTCCACGGCGACGAAGGCCACGAGCGCGGCCACACCGGCGAGCAGGGGCACCAGCGCCCGCGCCGAGCTCCAGCCGTGCGCCTCGCTCTGCGAGATGCCGAAGGCCAGGCTGCCCACGCCCAGCGTCGCCAGCACCGCTCCGGGCAGGTCCAGCCGGCGCGCCGCCCCGTCACCGCTCCTGTTCTCCGTCAGCCACACCGCCGACGCCACGATCACGACGAGGCCCAGCGGAACGTTGATGAGCAGGACCCACCGCCAGGACAGGTAGTCGGTCAGCAGACCGCCGATGAGGCCGCCGGCCGCGCCGCCTCCCGTGCCCACCGCCGTCCACGCGGCGACGGCCCGGACCCGGCCGCTGCCCTCGGGGAACGTCGTCGTGAGGATCGTCAGCGTCGCGGGCGACAGCACGGCCGCCCCGATGCCCTGCAGCGCCCGGGCCACGATGAGCATCCACGGGGACTGGGCAACGCCGCCCAGCAGGCTCGCCGCCGTGAACACCCCGAGCCCGAGGAGGAACACCTTCTTGCGGCCGAAGAGATCGGACGTCCGGCCGCCCAGCAGCAGGAACCCGGCGAAGGTGATGACGTAGGCGTTGACCACCCACTGCAGGCTCGCTTCACCGATGCCCAGTCCCGAACGGATGGACGGCAGAGCGACGTTGATCACGGAGACGTCGAGGATGACGACGAACTGCCCTACGCACGCCGCCAGTACGGCCACCCACGGCGGTCCCGCACTGCGGTGTCCGGTCCGGGAGGTTTCCAGCCCGGAAGTTAAGTGTGACATGGCACGCCATCCTCCTCAGTGTGCGCCTGCCGATCAATCGGCCCACCGGTCCTATGAGCGTCATCCTTCAGAACTAGGCCTTCCGGAAAGGGTGTTCGGCGCGGTGCGGTGAAGCGAGTGTCGATCACACCGGCGGTGAGGGTGGTGCCGTCGGAGGGGTCGATGAGGAGGAAGGAGCCGGTGGTCCGGGAGGCGGCGTAGGAGTCGGGGGCGAGGGGTTCGGCGGTGCGCAGGGTGATACGGCCGATGTCGTTGGCGGCGAGCCGGCCGGGGCGGGGGTGCTGGGAGAGGTCGTCCAGGGTCAGGCGGGAGGGAATGTCCTGGACGAGGGCTCGGACGGTGCGGGTGGTGTGTTTGAGCAGGACGCGCGCGCCGGGGAGGAGAGGCCGGTCGGTGAGGTGGCAGACGGTGGCTTCGATGTCGCGGGTGACCGGGGGTGCGCTGTGGGTGGGGGCGATGAGGTCGCCGCGGGAGATGTCGAGGTCGTCGCTGAGGCGGAGGGTGACCGACTGGGGTGCCCGGGCCACGCCGACGCTGTGACCGAGGGCGTCGATGGCCTCGATCGTGCTGGTGCGGCCCGAAGGCAGGACGGTCACCGGCTCGCCGACGCGCAGGACGCCGGAGGCGATCTGCCCGGCGTAGCCGCGGTAGTGGGGGTGAGCGGTGTTCCGGGGGCGGATGACGTACTGGACGGGGAAGCGGGCCGGGTCGGCGGTGGGGTCGGTGACGACGGGCACCGTCTCCAGGTATTCGAGGACGGTGGGGCCGCCGTACCAGTCCATGGGGCGGGAGGGGGTGACGACGTTGTCGCCGGCGAGGGCGGAGACGGGGACGGCGGTGATGCCGGGGACGCCCAGGGAGCGGGCGTAGGCGGTGAATTCTCCGGCGATCGGTGCGAAGGCCGACTCGTCGTAGCCGGCCAGGTCCATCTTGTTGACGGCCAGCAGGATGTGCGGGACGCCCAAGAGGGCCGCGACGGCGATGTGGCGCCGTGTCTGTTCGACGACGCCGTTGCGGGCATCGACGAGGACGACGGCGGCCTGGGCGGTGGAGGCGCCGGTGACCATGTTGCGGGTGTACTGCACGTGGCCGGGGGTGTCGGCGAGGATGAAGCGGCGGCGCGGGGTGGCGAAGTAGCGGTAGGCGACGTCGATGGTGATGCCCTGCTCGCGCTCGGCGCGCAGGCCGTCGGTCAGCAGCGCCAGGTCCGGGGCCGACGCGCCGCGGCTGCGGGAGGCGTGCTCGACGGCTTCGAGCTGGTCGGCCGGCACGGACTTCGCATCGTGCAGGAGCCGGCCGACCAGGGTCGACTTGCCGTCGTCGACCGAGCCTGCGGTGGCGAAACGCAGCAGCGACGTCACCGCCGTGGTCGTGTCCGCCGTGGTCGTGTCCGTGGCGGTCATGGCTAGAAGTACCCCTCGCGCTTACGGTCCTCCATGGCGGCTTCTGACAGCTTGTCGTCCGCTCTGGTCGCACCCCGCTCGGTCAGCCGGGAAGCAGCGATCTCCGCAATGACCTCCTCCACCGTCCCCGCACCGGAATCGACCGCACCCGTGCAGGACATGTCACCGACCGTGCGATAACGCACCACACGACGCAGCGTCCTCTCACCGTCCCGCGGACCACCCCACTCCCCGGGCGCCAGCCACATGCCGTCCCGGGAGAAGACCTCCCGCTCGTGCGCGAAGTAGATCGAAGGCAGGTCGATCTTCTCCCGGGCGATGTACTGCCACACATCCAGCTCCGTGAAGTTCGACAACGGAAAAACCCGCACATGCTCACCGGGAGCGTGGCGGCCGTTGTAGAGCTGCCACAACTCCGGCCGCTGCCGGCGCGGATCCCATCCCCCGAACTCATCCCGCAGCGAGAACACCCGTTCCTTCGCCCGCGCCTTCTCCTCGTCCCGCCGCCCACCACCGAACACCGCATCGAAACGCAGCGCCGTGATGGCCTCCAGCAGCGGCACCGTCTGCAGCGGGTTACGGGTCCCGTCCGGCCGCTCCCGCACCCGCCCCGCATCAATGGCCTCCTGCACCGACGCCACATGCAGGCGCAGCCCGTGCTCGGCGACCACCCGGTCCCGGTAGGCGATCACCTCGGGGAAGTTGTGCCCGGTGTCCACGTGCAGCAGGCCGAACGGCAGCGGCGCGGGCGCGAACGCCTTCAGCGCCAGGTGCAGCATGACGATGGAGTCCTTGCCTCCGGAGAACAGCAGCACCGGCCGCTCGAACTCCCCGGCCACCTCCCGGAAGACGTGCACCGCCTCCGACTCCAGCACATCCAGATGCGTCAGCGCGTAAGGACTGTCAGGAACGCTCACGCCAGCCCCCTGCCCACCAGCAGCGCATACAGCGCCCCCGCCGACTCCTCCGCACTGCGGCCGTGCGCCTCGATCCTCAGGTCCGGATCAGCCGGAGCCTCGTAGGGGTCATCGACACCCGTCAGCCCCGACAGCTCGCCCGCCGCCTGCCGCGCGTACAGGCCCTTCACATCACGGGCCGCGCACACCTCCACCGGCGTGGCCACGTGCACTTCCAGATAGGCGGTGCCGGAGCTCTCGTGGCGTTTGCGTACGGCCTCCCGGCTGTCGGCATAGGGGGCGATGACCGGCACCAGGGCGACGATGCCGTTGCGTGCCAGCACTTCGGCGATCAGGCCGACGCGCTGCACGTTCGTGTACCGGTCCTCCCGCGAGAAGCCCAGGTCCGCGCTGAGGACCGCACGGTTTTCGTCGCCGTCCAGCACCTCCACCCGCCGGCCCTCGCCGCGCAGCCGCTGGGCCAGTGCCCGGGCGATGGTCGTCTTGCCCGCGCTCGGCAGGCCCGCCAGCCACACGGTGGCTCCGGGCCAGCACGTGCAGAAGGGGTGGGAGGAGTGGAAGGCGTGCGAGAAGGAATGAGAGGTGGTCATCCGTCGCTCCCGGTCGGGCGAGTCGTGGTGGACGCGATGGGTGCCCGGTCCCGCACGGGCAGGGACAGGATGCTTCCCACGGCGGAGGCGAGGAGTGCGCGGGCACGCTCCGGGCCGGGCGGTTCCTGACGCGTCGTGCGCCAGGCCACCATGCCGTCCGGCCGTACGAGCACGGCTCCGCCCGGCCCGGTCCCGCAGGTCGCCGTGAACGTCGCGGAGGGGTCGCGGAGGTCACCGCCTGCGGCGGCCACGTGCAGGCCCCGTAAGGGGACTCCGGTCGCGTCGGCGAGGCGGTCGGCGGCCCGCGCCCAGACGGGGTGGGCCGAGAGGAGGACGAGGCGGCCGTGGCAGAGGTCGAGTGCGGAGACCTCCGTGCCCCCGGCGGTGCGCAGCCACAGGTGCGGGAGCCGGGTTCCCGGTTCTGCCGCCAGGGCGAAGGTGCCGGGGAACGCGGGGCCGGGCGGGGCGCCGAGGACGGCCGTGGAGCGGTAGCGGTATCCCATGATCAGCGTCCGGGGGTCGCAGCGGGCGGCGCCGCCCAAAGCCTCGGGGGGTACGCCGTCCAGGAGCATGGACTGCTGCGCCGTCGCGCTTCCCACGGGCCGGCGCTCCTGGTCGTAGGTGGCGAGGAGGCCGGGGCCCGCCCACGCGCCGGTGACCGCGGCGAGCTTCCAGGCGAGGTTGTGCGCGTCCTGGAAGCCGACGTTGGATCCGAAGCCGCCCGAGGGCGGGTGCAGGTGCGCCGCGTCGCCGACGAGGAAGACCGGTCCGGCGCTGTAGCGTGCGGCGATGCGGTGCCGGGCCCGCCAGTGGAAGACGGTGCGTATCTCCGCGTCGGCGTGTTGGTCGCCGATCGCGGCCAGGACCAGGGCGCGGCAGGTCCGCTCCGTGTACGTGCCGTCCGGCTCGGCGAGCGCGGGGTCGTGGTCGACCGCGGCGCACCAGTGGCCGGGGGTGTTGAGTTCCATCACCGCGCCGTCGAACCCGGGATTGCGGATCATGCACATGAAGAACCTGCGGGTCCGGTCCCACGCGTCGGGGGCGGCGCGGAAGAGCACGCTGACGCGGTGGGCGAGCGTTCCGTGCCCCTCGCGGGGGATGCCGACGCGTTCGGCGATGCTGCCGTGGGCGCCGTCGGCGGCGACGACGTACCGGGCGTCGACGGTGTAGGCGCGTCCGGTGGCAGCGGCGCGGATCCGGGCGCGGGCCCCGCCGGGGTGCGTGTGCAGGCCGGTCAGTTCGTGCCCGAAGCGTACGTCGGCGCCGTTGCGGGCGGCGGCCTCGGCGAGCAGGGGTTCCATGCGGTCCTGGCCGCACCAGAAGGGGGCGCAGGGGCCGGGTACGGCCAGTTCCTCCTCGCCGGTCTCCAGCACCTCGGCGTGGTGCAGGCCGGCGAGCGACGTGGCGCCGAGGACGACCCTGGGCAGGAAGCGGCCGGGGTGTGCCCGGGCCCGGGGGTCGTCCTCGCGCACCACTTCGAACCCGGCCCGGCGGATCTGCTCCTCCAGGCCGGCTTCGCGGAACAGCTCCATGGAGCGCCGGCTGACGTGGGTGGCGCGCGGTACGGCGGAGGTGGTCGCGTGCCGTTCCACGAGCAGGCACCGCACGCCGTGGCGGGCGAGGAAGAGGGCCGTCGCGAGGCCCGTCGGCCCTCCTCCGACGACGAGCACGGGGACGTCCACCGCTGGGCTCTCCTCCCTGCCGGGCATGGCCGCTCCTGCCGGGAATGGCCGCTCAGGCTTTCGTCGCCAGCCGGTCGCCCACCACCAGGTGGTCGAGCCGCATCCCGGCGAAGGCCTCGACGGCGTCCTCGGGGGTCTCGACGATGGGCCGGCCGGCGACGTTGAAGGAGGTGTTGAGCAGCACGCCGCAGCCGGTGAGCTCCTCGAACCGGCCCAGCAGGGCGTGCACCTTGGGGTTCTGCCCGGCGTCCAGGGTCTGCAGCCGTGCGGTGCCGTCGACGTGTGCGGCGGCCGGTACGGCGTCGGGCCGGGTGACGCGGGCGACGATGAGCATGAAGGGCGAGGGCTGGTCGATGTCGAAGTAGTCCCGGGCGCGTTCCTCGCGGACGACGGGGGCGTAGGGGCGGAACCATTCGCGGTGTTTGACGTGGTCGTTGAGGTGGTCGCGGACCGAGGCGGGGTACGGGGCGGCGAGGATGCTGCGGTGTCCCAGCGCCCGGGGGCCGAACTCGGAGCGGCCGTCGAACCAGCCGATGATCTTTCCTTCGGCGAGCAGGGCGGCCACGCGTCCCGGCAGGTCGTCGGGGGTCTCCACGGTGAAGCCGGAGGCGGCGAGGGCGGCGTCCGCCCGGGCGGTGGGGTAGGCGGGGCCGAGATACGCCGTACGCAGCGCCGGGAGGCCGGTCAGGGGCCTGCCCTCCAGCTGGTGGAGGCCGTAGTAGGCGCAGCCGAGGCTGATGCCGTTGTCTCCGGCGGCCGGTACGACGAAGACGCGCTCGAAGGGGGTTTCGCGCAGGATGCGGCCGTTGGCCACGCTGTTGAGGCCGACGCCGCCGGCGATGCACAGGTCCGTCAGTCCGGTGCGGCGGTGCAGCTCGTTCGCGCAGTGCACGAGGGCGCGTTCGAGGACCTCCTGGGCGGCGTGGGCCAGTGCCGCGCGGTCGTCGAAGTCCCCCGATGCGACGAGGCGTTCGAAGACGTGGTTGACCTTGCTCGCGGAGATGCTGACGCCGCCTCCGGGGAGGAGGGTGACGAGCTCGGCGACCTGGTCGGTGAAGCGGTCGTCGCCATAGGGGGCGAGGCCCATGGTCTTGCCGTCCTCGCTGACCGGGTAGCGGGTCTTCGGTCCCGTGTAGGACAGGCCCAGGGCGAGGCTGGCCGCGCGGTAGAAGTGGCCCAGGGAGTTGTCGGTCTCCCCCGGCTGGTAGTAGGCGCTCTCGGAGGCCGCGTCGACGAGGTGGGCGCCGCTGACCCGGTTCACGAGGCGGATCCCGGACTCGTCGGCGGTGTAGCCGCTGATCGTCTCCGCCTCGCGCGGGCCCGGCCCGTCCTTCCGGCCGGTGACGAGGCTTCCGGAGTTGTCGCAGACGAGCACGGCGGCCCGGGTCATGCCGGAGGCGCCGAAGGCGCTGTAGGCGTGGGCGAGGTGGTGGTTGACGACCGTCGCGCGCTTGCGGAAGGAGTGGTAGAAGGGGCGGGGCACGAGTTCGCAGCAGACCACGTGGTCCACGTCCTCGGCCGTGGTGGCCAGGGCGTCGAGGCAGGCGCGGCGGCTGACGCCCGCCAGGAGGTCCGCGCCGAGCCCGTACTTGCTGCCGACCAGGCGTTCCTCGTCGACCGCGACCAGCTCCCGGCCGTCGGTGGCGCAGGAGGACCAGTCGTGTCCGGAGCCCCCCAGACCCAGCACCGTCATAGTGTCGATACTCCTTACAGGCGTGGTCGGATGCACAGGCGGATACACAGCGGACGTGCAGACGGTGCACAGCAGACGCGCAGACGGTGCACAGCGGGCACGCAGACGGTGCACAGGCGTGGCCGGATGCGGGCGGGCGCTCCGTGCGGGTCAGGCGCGGCGGATCTCCACGATGCGCAGCGGGCCGGAGCCGCAGGGCAGCGAGCGCTCCACAGTCAGGCCGGCCTTCTCCAGCAGGGTGGCGAACTCGCTCTCGGACCGTTCGGCCCCGCCCACGAGGACGAGGAGGAGCAGGTCGACGAAGAGGGTCGAGGGGGCGGGCTGTTCGTCGATCAGGTTGTCGATGACCAGGAGCCGGGAGGCGGGTGTCATGGCGGCGGCGATCCGGCGGAGGATGCGCAGGACGTCCTCGTCGTCCCAGTCGTGCAGCACGTGCTTGATGAGGTAGAGGTCGGCGCCGGCGGGGATGGTGTCGAAGAAGTCGCCGGGAAGGACCTCGCAGCGTTCGCCGAGGCCCCGGTCCTCCAGCAGGGCGCGGGCCTCTCCGGCGACCGAGGGGCGTTCGAGGAGGACGCCGCGGGCGCCGGGGTTGCCGTCGAGGATGGCGGCCATGAGGCTGCCGCGGCCGCCGCCGATGTCCACGACGGTGTCCCGGCCGGAGAAGTCGTAGGCGCGGGCGACCTGCCGGCTCTCGGCGAGGGACACCGATCCCATGGCGTGGTTGAACAGCTCCCGGGCCTGCGGGTCCTCCTGGGTGAGCTGCCAGAAGGAGACGCCGTTGGCGACGTCGAAGGAGGCCTCGCCGGTGCGGACGCTGTGCGCGAGCCGTTCCCAGGCGCGCCAGTGCCAGGGGGCGGCCTGGAAGCGGGCGTCGGTGGCCACGGGGCTGGTGGGGTCGGGCAGGAGCACTTCGGAGAGGGCGTTGTGCCCGTACAGGTCGTCGTGGCCGAGGCTTTCGAAGATGCCGGAGGCGGCGAGGAGGCGCAGCAGTCTGCGCAGGGTGGGCTCGTGGGCGCCGGCCGCGGCGGCCAGGTCGGCGACGGTCCGGGGGCCGTCCCGAAGGAGCGCGGGCAGGCCGAGCTCGACGGCCACGTGGATTGCGCGGGCCTTCCAGGCTCCTTGCAGGATGTCGTTGACGGTCTCTTCGGCGGTGGCGCGGGCCTGGTCTCGGGCCTGGTCGTCGTGCGTCCGCTCCGCAGTCATACGGGGGTTCCTCCACTGGGCGTTCGGGACAGGCGGCGGGGTCCCGGCGGGGCCGGGCGGCGAACGGGGCCGGGAGCCGGCGGGTGAAAGGGCGCGGGGAAGCCTGCGGGGCCCGGAACCACCGGTGGCCGGCGGCGGGGCGGCGAGGCCGGAGCGCGGCCCGCTCGGGTGAGGGTGAGGGAGTGACACGCTGAGGCGCGCGGACACCGGGGCTGCGACCGGGCAGCACCGGGAGGACGAACGGGCCCGGACAGGCGTGCGGGCCGGGAAAACTCTCGCAACGCGCGCAGCGGCGCGTCAAGGACGCCTCCGTCGGTGATCCGGCACGGGCCGGAACTCCCCACCGGGTTTCGGCCATCGTGGATCAGCGGCCGTGCCCGGGCGCACCGCGCGCACCGCACGGCCCTACGCTGGCGGTCGGCCCCGCCCGCCCCGCGCGGGCGGAACAGCCGCCCGACCACCGGAAGAAGGAGCGTCCATGACCCCGCAGGAACTGTCGGATTTCGCGCTGGAGCTGCCGGAGACGACCGACGACGAGGCGTTCGGTCCCGGGGCCACGGTGTTCAAGGTGGAGGGCAAGGTGTTCGCGATCCTCCAGGACCCGTCCGGGGAGCGGCCCGCCCAGGTCACGCTGAAGTGCGAGCCGGATCTGGCCCTGCACCTGCGGGAGCAGTACGCCGCCGTGGAGCCCGGCTATCACGTCAACAAGCGCCACTGGAACACGGTTGTCCTGAACGGGACCGTTCCCGTGGAGGAGGTGCGGGAGATGGTGGAACACTCATACGACCGCGTGGTGTCGGGTCTGCCGAAGGCGGCCCGCGATCGCCTGCGCCTGCTGCGCGCGGCCTGATCCCCGCCCCTTTCACCCCTCCGCCCCTCCGCATCC
>NZ_JBPQTW010000048.1:0-36229 GCF_051386535.1 Streptomyces sp. URMC 127 | reverse complement strand
CGCCGCCCGCCGGTAAGGTCACGCAGTCCTCGATGCCGATGTCCGCCAGCTCGCTCGTGCTGCGCGTCCCGCGGAAGCCGGTCTTCGTCCACAGGCACAGCTGCCCGGCGGCGCAGGGCCCGAGCCGCTCCTTGCCCCCGGCGGCCGCCGCGCCGGCCGTGGGCGCGCAGAGCAGGGCCAGCGCGGCGGACGCGGTGAGGGCGGCGGCGACGGTGCGGATCGTACGCATGAGCATCACTCCCTGTGTTGACTTTGTCGCACACCGCATCCTGACGGGAGTGGCAGGGCATGCCAAGAGGGCCCCGCGGTGCGGGGCCCTGATAGGGGAAGGCGTGTGCCCGGGTCAGATGTGCGCCGCGCCGGCGGCCGCCTCGGGGTTCGTTCCGCGCTTGGTGAACAGCGCGACCAGCGCGGCGCAGGTCGCGACGGCGCCCGCCACGGTGAAGGACAGGCTCATCCCTGACACGAAAGTGTCATGGGCGACCTCCGTGATCTTCCCCGCCAGCTCGGGCGGCGCTCCGGGCGGCACCGGGGCCACGCCGACGGCGACGGCGTCCGCCGCCTCGGCCGCCTGCTGCGGCGTGCCGGCGGGCAGCCCGGTCTCCGCCCACTTGCCGGGCAGGGTGTCGTCGACGCGGGCGGCCATGACGGCGCCGAGGACGGCCGTCCCGAGCGAGCCGCCCACCTGCATGGCGGCCTGCTGCAGGCCGCCCGCGACGCCCGCGTGTTCCAGCGGGGCGTTGCCGACGATGACTTCGGTGGCGCCGACCATGACGGGGGCGAGCCCGAGGCCGAAGAGGGCGAACCACACCGACATCACGCCCGTGCCGGAGCCGGCTTCGAGGCGGGACATGCCGAAGCAGGCGACGGTGGTCAGCAGCATGCCCACAACCAGCGGGATCCGCGGCCCCACGCGGGTGATGAGCGCGCCCGCGGCGGGCGAGCCGACGATCATCATGCCGGTGAGCGGCAGCAGGTGCAGGCCCGAGTCGACGGGGCTCATGCCGTGCACGTTCTGCAGGTAGAAGGTGACGAAGAACAGGCCGCCGATGAAGGCGAACGCCATCAGCACCATCAGGACGGCGCCGGCGGTCAGCGGCACCGAGCGGAAGAGGCGCAGCGGCAGCAGCGGCTCGCGGGCCCTGGACTCCCAGAAGGCGAAGAGGGCGAGGGCGAGGGCCGCGCCCGCCAGGAAGAGCAGGGTCTTCGCGTCTCCCCAGCCCCAGTCGCGGGCCTTGATCAGCGCCCAGACGAGGCAGAACATCCCGGCCGAGAGCAGGCCGATGCCGGGGAGGTCGAAGGAGCGGGGGGCGTGGGCGGCCCGGTGGTCCTTGAGGATGGTGAGCCCGAGGACGAGGGCGACGACGCCGACGGGCACGTTGATGAAGAAGACGGACTGCCAGTTGACGTGTTCGACGAGGACGCCGCCGAGGATGGGGCCGCCGGCGGTGGAGGCGCCGATCACCATGCCCCAGATGCCGACGGCCATGTTGAGCTTCTCGGCCGGGAAGGTGGCGCGCAGCAGGCCGAGCGCGGCCGGCATCAGCAGCGCCCCGCACAGGCCCTGGAGAACCCGGAAGACGACGACGGCCGACACGCTGCCGGAGAGCGCGATGGCTCCGGAGGCGACGGCGAAGCCGGTGGTACCTATGAGGAAGGTCAGCCGGTGACCGAACCGGTCACCCAGCTTGCCCGCGGTGATCAGAGCGACCGCGAGGGCGAGGAGATAGCTGTTGGTTATCCACTGGACATCGGCGAGCGAGGCGTGGAGGTCATCCCGGATGACGGGATTCGCGACGGCGACGATCGTGCCGTCGAGCGCGACCATCATCACGCCTATCGCCACGGTAACGAGGGTCAGCCAGGGGTGGCCGCGGAGCCCCTTGCGGGGACCGAGGTCCGGCTGCGCCTGCGCGACAGCGGTCTGAGACGTCATGGAAAGAATTATGTCAGTGTCTGCCAATTGGCCGACGAGCGCATGCGCCGGTGCCTGCCACTTTCCGCGATGGCTATCCTGAGCAGCACAAACGTGGCGGAGGAGAGACGATCCATGCAGGCGATCGAGGGTGTGGCGGCCCGTCCGGCGGCGCCGTCCGGACTGCGCGAGCGCAAGAAGCGGCGCACCCGGGACACCCTGATCCGGTCCGCCCTGGAGCTGTTCGCCCGGAAGGGCTACGAGCGCACCACCGTCGACGCGATCGCCGAGGCGGCGGAGGTCTCCCAGCGCACCTTCTTCCGCTACTTCGCGAACAAGGAGGAGGTGGCGCTGGCGATGCAGACCGTCGTCGACGCCCTCTTCCTCGCCATGCTGCGCTCCCGGCCCGCCGCCGAGGCCCCGCTGTCCGCCCTGCGCGGGGCCGTCCTGGACACGTGGGACGGCGCGCGCGGCGTCATCGAGCCGGTCGTGCCGCTGGAGTTGCACATGCGCACGTACCAGCTGATCGAGTCGACGCCCCAGCTCCTGGCGGCGCGGCTGCGGTCGCTGTCCGAGGTGGAGGAGCAGCTGGCGGTGGAGATCGCCCGGCGCGAGGGACTGGATCCGCACACCGACCCCCGGCCGCACGTCCTGGTGGCCGCGTTCGGAGGGGTGATGCGCGTCACCACCCGGGCCTGGGGAGAGCGGGGCGAGGGCGGCCTCGACGACCTGCGGGAGCTCACGGTCGCCTATCTGGACCAGCTCGGTCCGGCGTTGGCCGAAAACTGGCGCGCTTGAGCGAGAAGACCACGCTTGTGCCCAATTCCCCCCACTCAAACGTGAGATAGCTCACGGACTTCGCAGTCACCGCCGGGTTTCTCCTAGGGTGTTTCGCGGTGACTTCCTTCCCGGAGCTCGGCTCCCCCTCCTCCGTACCGTGGACGACCACGGCCACCGTGTGGCGCGCGCTGCTCGCCCTGGCCGTGGTCTTCGTGATGCTCGCCACGACCGGCTGGACGGCCGTCAGAAGCCACAAGGCCCCGGGGGACGTCCGTACGGTCTCGCTCAACGCCTGGCTGCACGGCTCCGTGGCGGGCCGGCCGCTGCCGGCCCCCGGCACGGCCGCGGAGACCGTCTCCCGTTTCTTCGCCTCCCTCACCGGAGCCCAGCGGACGCGGCTCGCCGACGAGTACCCGCTCGTCGTCGGCAACCTCAACGGCGCCCCGCCCGCCCTGCGCTACCGCGCCAACCGCACCGCCCTGGAGCAGGCCCGCACCGCCGAGAAGCGGCGCAGCCGCGCGAGCGGGCTCAGCCCCGTCGGCCGCCGGGAAGCGCTGCGCCGCATGCACCGCTTCGAGTCCCTGCGGCAGGACGGGCGGCAGATCCTCGCCTTCGACCCCACCGGCGACGGCCGCATCGCGGAGGTCATCGGCGACCTCGACCGGGCCCAGCGGGTCTCCGTCGTCGTCCCCGGCGTCGACACCAACCTGCTCACGTTCGAGAAGTCCCAGCGCGCCTACAGCGCCCCCGTCGGCATGGCCCGCTCCCTCTACGCCGCCGAGCGCAAGGCCGCCCCCGGCACCCGTACGGCCGTCATCGCCTGGGCCGACTACACCTCGCCCGCCGGCGTCGGCATGGACGCCGCCACGGGCAAGCTCGCCGCCGAGGGCGCGCTGCGGCTGCGCGCCGCGGTCCGCGCGCTGCCCGGCGACTCGCGGGTCGCCCTCATCTGCCACAGCTACGGCTCGGTGGTGTGCGGCGTCGCCGCGCGCGACCTGTCCCCGCGCGTCACCGACGTCGCCGTCGCCGGCAGCCCCGGGCTGCGCGCCGAGCACGTCTCCGAGCTGCGGACCAGCGCCCGCATATGGGCGATGCGCGACCCGGACGACTGGATCCAGGGCGTGCCCCACCTGGAGGTCGGCGGCCTCGGCCACGGCGCCGACCCCGTCTCGCAGGCCTTCGGGGCGCGGGTGCTGTCCGCGCGCGGCGCGGAGGGCCACGCGGGCTACTTCGAGCCCGGCACGACGAGCCTCGCCAACTTCGCGGGCATCGGCGTCGGCGCGCCGGCGACGGTCAGCTGCGCCGACGCGAGCGCGTCCTGCGCGGAGGGCGCGTGACCGTACGTTTCGGCTGCGGCAGGCGAAACTCCTTCCGCCGCAACGGCGCGGCACCACAGCGACGCTGACCGGCGGTGCCGAGCGAGCTCGGCCCGTACGTACGGACAACGCGCGTAGCGGGACGCTCCCCGCAGGGGACGCCGTGGGCGGGGGCCGCATACGATGACGGGCATGGGTGATGTGCTGACGGGTTTCCACACCGTCTGGGAGTTCGACACCGACTCCGTGCTCATCCGCTTCGAACGGGGGATCCGCACGCCGAAGCTGCTCCAGGTGCTCGGTGAGCGACGCATTCCCTACGAGGCGCTCGCGAGCGTGGAACTGGCTCCGGGGAAGCGCGGGACGGTGGTGCTGCGCGCGGTGCCCAGACCGGGCGCCGATCCGCTGATGGACGTCGCCGGCGGCCAGCTCAAGGAGAGCACCGACCCCTACCGGCTGGTGCTGCCCGAGCAGCGCGACGCCCTCGCCGAGTACTACGCCGACGAGATACGGGCCGCTCTCGGCCCGGACGCCGCCGATCCCGCCCAGCGCCCGCTCGTCGCGGCGCCCGCGCCCCCGCGGTCCTTCAAGGCCTACGACGGCAAGGCCTCCTTCGACGGCCGGTCCGTGGCCTTCCGCTGGTTCTGGACGGGCGCCTCGTCCGCCAAGTGGAAGGCGGGCGACCAGCGGTTCGCCGTCGAGGAGCTCTCTGGCGTCGAGTGGCGCTCCCCCGAGGTCGCCGGCGGCTATCTGCGGCTCGTGCCGCGCGGCGGCGAGGAGCAGCCGCCGGGCCAGGCCGACCAGGATCCGGCGGCCGTCGTCTTCGGCATGGGCTACGGCCTGCTGCACGAGTCGCTGCCCTTCGGCGCGGCCGTCCTGGAGGCCGTCCGCGCCGCCACCCCCAGCGCCCCCGCCGCACGCGTGCCGGCCGCCCGCCCGGACCCGGGCGGCATCGCCGACCGCATCCGCCACCTCGGCGCGCTGCACGACGCGGGGCTCCTGACGGACGACGAGTTCAGCGCGAAGAAGGCCCAGCTCCTGGCCGAGCTCTGACGGCGGCCCCTGCCACCGGTGCGTGCTACCGGTGCTACCCCGGTATGACGCGCAAGCTCCCACCGGGGCGTGACGTCCGCGCGCAGGCCCGGACCTAGGGTGAAGGGGTCATGCCCCAGTCACTCCCCGTCCCCCTCGCCCGTGTGCGCACCTACCTGACCGACGTCTGCACGCCCGCCGGGCCGCCCGTGCCGATGGGCGCACGGTCGCGCCGCCGCTGGGTGCGCAGGCTTCCCTACGTGGTCGCCGGGCTGTTCACCGCCCTGCTGCTGCCGCTGACCGGCAACGTGCTGTCGAACGAGTTCGGCCTGAGCTTCGGGCTCGCGCTGTCCCTCGCCGTCGCCCAGACCGTGCCGCTGCTCGTCGCCGTGCGCAGGCCCCTGCTCGCCTGGGCGCTCGCCTTCGCGGCGAGCGTCGCCACCGCGGTGATCCTGCTGTCCGAGCCGGTGAACCACGACTGGACCTGGCCGTGGCCGCCCCCGACCGCCGTCACCATGCTGCTGTTGCTGCTCGCGGCCGGCATGCGGGAGCGGCGCCCGACGCTCGTCGCCGTCTGGCTGGCCACCGGCGTCGCGGGCGCGGTCCTGCGGGGCGTCTCGCCCGAGCGCAGCTCCTCCAACGTGTGGGTGACGCTGTTCGTCCTCGGCGGCATCCTGATGCTGCTCGCCGGGGCGCTGCACGAGCGCGGGGACGCGCGGCGCGCGCTCGCCGAGCAGGAGACCATCAGCGAGGCCGAGCGGGCCCGGCGCACCCTGCTGGAGGAGCGCACCCGCATCGCCCGCGAGCTGCACGACGTCGTCGCCCACCACATGTCGGTGATCACCGTGCAGGCGGACAGCGCCCCGTACCGGCTCGCGGGCCTGCCCGGGGAGGCGCGCGAGGAGTTCGCCACGATCGCCGCGACGGCGCGCGAGTCGCTGACCGAGATGCGGCGGCTGCTGGGGGTGCTGCGCAGCGAGGACGCCTCCGGCGCGGGCGGCGGTGAGCGGGCGCCGCAGCCGGGGGTGAGCCGGATCCCCCAGCTGGTGGAGGCGACCGTGCGGTCCGGGCTGCCGGTGGAGCTGACCATGCCGGATAAGCTGCCGGACGCGCTGCCGCAGGCCGTGGACCTCTCCGCGTACCGGATCGTGCAGGAGGCCCTGGCCAATGTCGTCCGGCACGCGCCGGGCGCGGCCACACGGGTGTCGGTGTCCGCCGGCGACGCCGGGACGAGCCTCATGGTGCTGGTCGTCAACTCCGCCCGGGCGGACCGTGACGCCCGGCCGGTGGAGACCGGCGGCACGGGCCACGGACTGATCGGCATGCGCGAACGGGTCCGCCTGGTCGGCGGCGCGCTCGACACCGGGCCGCTGCCGGACGGCGGCTTCCGGGTCGCGGCCCGGCTCCCGTTCACCACCGCACCGGACGAGGACGAAGAGGACTCCGTTTCGCCATGACGATCAAGGTGATCATCGTCGACGACCAGGCCATGGTGCGGGCGGGCTTCGCCGCGCTGCTGGCCGCCCAGCCCGACATCGACGTCGTCGGTGACGCGGCGGACGGCAAGCAGGGCGTGGACGTCAGCCGCCGCACCCACCCGGACGTCGTGCTGATGGACGTCCGGATGCCGGAGATGGACGGGCTGGAGGCGGCGCGGCAGTTGCTCTCCCCGCCGCCCGGCGTGACGCACCGCCCGAAGGTGCTGATGCTGACGACCTTCGACGTCGACGACTACGTCTACGAAGCCCTGCGGGCGGGCGCGTCCGGCTTCCTGCTGAAGGACGCGCCGCCCGCGGACCTGATCTCGGCGGTGCGGGTGGTGGCCGCCGGGGAGGCCCTGCTGGCCCCGTCCGTGACGCGCCGTCTGATCGCGGACTTCGCCAGGCAGCGCCCGGCGCCCCGCAAGGGCGGCCCGGCGCTGCGGCTGAACGGCCTCACCCCGCGCGAGACCGAGGTCCTGGAGCTCATCGCCCGCGGGCTGTCCAACCAGGAGATCGCGGCCGAACTGGTGCTGGCCGAGCAGACCGTCAAGACGCACATCGGCAGGGTCCTGGCCAAGCTCGGCCTGCGCGACCGCGCCCAGGCGGTGATCTTCGCCTACGAGTCGGGGCTGGTGGCTCCCGGCGGCCGGTGACGGCTCGTCACTCCCGGCCCGCCGAGGTGAACGACATGTCGGCGTAGCGGCCGCCCGCGACCTTGCCCGCGATCGGCTCCAGGGCCGCGAGTTCCTCCGCCGTGAGGGTGATCCCGGTGGCGGCCGCGTTCTCCTCCAGGCGGGAGCGGCGGCGCGTGCCCGGGATGGGAACGACCGTCAGGCCGTGCACCTGCGCCTGCTGCTGGACCCAGGCCAGTGCCACCTGGCCGAGCGAGATGCCGCGCTCCTGCGCGATCCGCCGGAGCGGCTCCAGCAGTGCCGCGTTCGCCGTCGCGTTGTCGCCCGTGAAGCGCGGCTGGGTGCGGCGGAAGTCATCGCTCGACAGCTCGTCCGCGCGTACGAAGGAGCCGGTCAGGAAGCCGCGGCCGAGCGGCGAGTACGGCACGAGGGCGACGCCCAGCTCCCGCGCCGCCGGGACCACATGGGCCTCGATGTCGCGGCTGAACAGCGACCACTCCGACTGCACGGCGGCGATCGGGTGCACGGCCTGGGCGGCGCGCAGCTCGCCGGCGGTGACCTCGCTGAGGCCCAGGTGCTTGACCTTGCCCTCGGCCACGAGCTCGGCCATGGCGCCGACCGTCTCCTCGATGGGGACGTTCACGTCGCGCCGGTGCATGTAGTAGAGGTCGATCTCGTCGACGCCGAGCCGCCGCAGGCTGCCCTCGACGGCCTGCCGTATGTAGGGGCGGTCGTTGCGGATCGTGCGGGCCTGCGGGTTCCCGGGGTCGATCCCGATGGCGAACTTGGTGGCGACGACGACGTCGGCGCGGTGGGCCCGCACGAACGGCGCGATGAACTTCTCGTTCTCGCCGAAGCCGTAGACGTCGGCGGTGTCGAAGAGCGTGACGCCCAGTTCGAGCGCCCGCTCCAGCGTCGCCCTGGCCTCGCCCTCGTCGGTGGTCGGGCCGTAGGCGAAGCTCATGCCCATGCAGCCGAGCCCCTGCGCGCCCACCTCGGGTCCGCCGGTGCCGAGGCGGACGGTCTGCATCTTGTCGTTGCTGCTGCTCATGAGTGCGTCAGGCCCCTTCGGCGGCCTCGGCCCGTCGCCGGGCGTCGGCATATATGTCGATCTTGTAGTCCAGTACTTCGAGGGTGCTGCGCAGCTCCGCGATGCGGTTGCGGACGTCCTCGCGGTGCGCGGTCAGCAGCCGCTCGCGCTCGGCCAGCGTGTGCTCGCCCTCGCGGACGAGCCGCGCGTAGCGGACCATGTCGGCCACCGGCATGCCCGTCAGGCGCAGCCGCCCCACCAGGTCCAGCCAGTCCAGGTCGCGGTCGGTGTAGCGGCGCTGGCCGGTGTGGGAGCGGTCCACGTGCGGCATCAGCCCGATCCGCTCGTACCAGCGCAGCGTGTGGACCGACAGCCCCGTGCAGCCCGCCACTTCGCTGATCGTGTAGCGGTCGCGCCCCGCCGGGCGGCTGTGGCGCTGCTGCTCCAGCACGGTGCACACGGCCGCCGGCGGCGTGGTCGTTCCCACGGGTGCGGTGTCCAAGACGGTCATCGAGCTTCCCCCTGTTCGCGGGCGTTCGAAGTCGTTGCCCTTGCGATGACCACAACGCTAGAGACTTCGAGTGCACTCCAGGCAAGCGAACTCTTGGGGGAATCTTGGCCGGAGCGGCCGGGCGGCGGGCCCGGGATAGGCTCGGAGCCATGGAGAGCCTGCGGATGATCGAGAACTGGCCGGTGGACACCGCTGCGGCGGCGGTCGTACGGGCCGACGGCACGACGGTGGGCGCGCACGGCCCGGCCGGGCATCGCTTCCCCCTGGCCTCCGTGACCAAACCGCTCGCCGCCTACGCCGTGCTCGTCGCCGTCGAGGAGGGCGCGGTCGAGCTGGACGAACCGGCCGGCCCCGCGGGCTCGACGGTCCGCCATCTCCTCGCCCACACCTCGGGGCTCGCCTTCGACGAGCACCGGGCGATGGCCGAGCCCGGCACGCGGCGGCTCTACTCCAACGCCGGCTTCGAGGTCCTCGGCGACCACATCGCCAAGGCCACGGACATCCCCTTCGCGGACTACCTGCGGGAGGCGGTGCTGGAGCCGCTCGGGATGACGGCGACGGACCTTCCCGGCTCGCCCGCCAAGGACGGCGTCTCCACCGTCTCCGACCTGGCCCGCTTCGCCGCGGAGCTGCAGGCACCGCGGCTGCTGTCGGCGGAGACCGTGGCGGAGGCCACGTCGGTGGCCTTCCCCGGGCTCACCGGGATCCTGCCGGGCTACGGGCACCAGCGGCCCAACGACTGGGGCCTCGGCTTCGAGATCCGCGACGGCAAGTCCCCGCACTGGACGGGGGCGTCGTCCTCGCCCCGCACGTACGGGCACTTCGGGCAGTCCGGGACGTTCCTGTGGGTGGACCCGGAGGCGGGCGCGGCGTGCGTCGCCCTGACGGACCGGGCGTTCGGGCCGTGGGCGATCGAGGTGTGGCCGGCGCTCACGGACGCGGTGCTGGCGGAACTGCGCTAGTTCGCAGCCTCGCCATAACGCTCGGGGCAATCGGGCGGGCGGGTGGGCGAAATTCCCGGCGCGAAGCGCCGGGTCACCCGAAGCGCGGCTCGGCGTGCATCTCCCAGATCAGCACTTCCGCGTCGGACCCGACGGCTTCCACCGCCAGCCCCGCCGCATCGAGGATCCGTGCCGCGTCGCCCTCCTCCAGCAGCTCCCCGTCCAGCCGGGCCGCGCCCCGGGTCACGTGCACGTACACCCACGGCGCATCCGGCACCGCCGACCGTCCGGCGGCCCGGAGCCGCCGGACGTGCAGCACCGCCTCCGCCCCCGTCAGGACGTACGGCGTGTCGTCGGGGAGCCCCCGCACCACCTCGTAGGACGGCTCGCCCCCGTACTCCGAGGGCGTCAGCCACATCTGTACGAAGCGCAGCGGCACCGCGCCCTCGTTCCGCTCGGAGTGCCGGACGCGGGTGCCCGCGCTGAGGCGCTGGACGTCGCCGGGCCGGACGACGACCGTCGCGCCCGTGGAGTCCTCGTGGGTGAGCTCGCCCTCGACCACCCAGGTGACGATCTCCACGTCGCGGTGGGGGTGCTCGGCGAAGCCCGCCCCCGGTGCGAGCCGCTCCTCGTTGCAAGCTTCGAGGGGGCCGAAGCGCACGTTGTCCGGGTCGTAGAAGCCGGAGAAGGAGAAGGCGTGCCAGGTCTCGATCCCGGCTTCCGGGTCCCCGCCGCGGAAGCGTTCACCGGCTCGCTGGACGGACCGCTGTACGTGCGTCATCGGGCTACGGTAGCCCGGCGGCCCCGCACCGGACCCGGATAAGGCAGGCTTGTCCCGTGCCTGAACCCGCCGCTAACACCCCGCATCCGCACAGCGCCACCCTCCGCCGCCTGGAGAAGTCCTCCGGCACGCTGGCCGCCGCCGCCATCGCCCGGATGGACGCCCAGCTGCCGTGGTACCGGGCGATGCCCCCGGAGAACCGCTCGTGGATCGGCCTGGTCGCCCAGGCCGGCATCGCGGCCTTCACGGAGTGGTTCCGGCATCCGGAGACGCCGCAGGCCATCAGCACGGACGTGTTCGGCACGGCGCCGCGCGAGCTGACGCGGGCGATCACCTTGCGCCAGACGGTGGAGATGGTCCGCACGACCATCGAGGTCATGGAGTCGGCGATCGACGAAGTGGCGGCGCCCGGGGACGAGGGCGTGCTGCGGGAGGCGCTGCTGGTCTACGCCCGCGAGATCGCCTTCGCCACCGCGCAGGTCTACGCGCAGGCCGCCGAGGCGCGCGGCGCGTGGGACGCCCGGCTGGAGTCGCTGGTGGTCAACGCGGTGCTGTCGGGCGAGGCGGACGAGGGCGCCCTCTCGCGGGCCGCGGCCCTCGGCTGGAGCGCCCCGGCCAACGTCAGCGTGGTGCTGGGCACCGCCCCGAACGGGGACAGCGAGCTGACGGTGGAGGCGATCCGGCGGGCGGCGCGGCACGCGAAGGTGCAGGTGCTGACGGGGGTGCTCGGTGACCGGCTGGTGGTCATCGCGGGCGGCTCCGATCAGCCGCTGCAGACGGCCAAGGCGCTGATCGGCCCGTTCGCGGCGGGCCCGGTGGTGGCCGGCCCCGTGGTGCCGGACCTGCTGTCGGCGACGCGCTCCGCGCAGGCGGCCGCGGCCGGCCTGAAGGCCTGTGCGGCCTGGCCGGACGCCCCCCGCCCGGTCCTCGCGGACGATCTGCTGCCCGAGCGGGCGATGGCGGGCGACACCACGGCCCGTGACCAGCTGGTGGAGGAGATCTACAGACCGCTACAGGAAGCGGGCTCGGCGCTGCTGGAGACGCTGAGCGTCTACCTGGAGCAGGCGAGTAGCTTGGAAGGGGCGGCACGGATGCTGTTCGTCCACCCCAACACCGTGAGATACCGCCTCCGACGTGTGACGGACGTCACCGGCTGGTCACCCTCCGATGTCCGGTCGGCGTTCACGCTGCGGATCGCGCTCATCCTGGGGCGTCTGGCCGACACGGAGACCGCCCTCTAGCCTTTTGTCGAACGTCAACAATTCCCCTGACGGTTCTTGGTCCCCATCCCCACGGGTGGCCGGTGCCGTCCACGAGAGAGAGTGTGAGGGTGCTCGTACTCGTCGCTCCCGGCCAGGGCGCTCAGACGCCCGGCTTCCTGTCCCCCTGGCTCGACCTCCCCGGTGTCGAAGACCGGCTCCGTGAGTGGTCGGCCGCCATCGACCTGGACCTGGTGCACTACGGCACGAACGCCGACGCGGACGAGATCCGCGACACCGCCGTCGCCCAGCCGCTGCTCGTGGCGTCGGCGCTGGTCTCGGCCCGGCAGCTGTTCCCCACGGCGGACGACTTCGCCCGTCTGGTGGGCGCGGCCGCGGGCCACAGCGTGGGCGAGCTCGCCGCCGCCGCGCTGACCGGCGTGCTGCCGGAGGAGGCGGCGATGGGGCTGGTCCGCAAGCGCGGCCTGGCCATGGCCGAGGCCGCGGCGGTCACCGAGACCGGCATGGCCGCCCTGCTCGGCGGCGACCCCGAGGTCGTCGTCCCGCACCTGGAGAAGCTCGGGCTGACCCCCGCGAACGTCAACGGCGCGGGCCAGATCGTGGCCGCCGGCACCGCGGAGCAGCTCGCGGCGCTGGCCGAGGACAAGCCCGAGGGCACCCGCAAGGTCGTGGCGCTGAAGGTCGCGGGCGCGTTCCACACGCACCACATGGCGCCCGCCGTGTCGGCCCTGGAGGCCGCCGTGCAGGAGCTGTCCCCCGCCGAGCCGCACACCCGGTACGTCTCGAACAAGGACGGCGGCGTCGTCGCCTCCGGCGCGGAGGTCGTGCAGCGGCTGGTCGGCCAGGTGGCCAACCCGGTCCGCTGGGACCTGTGCATGGAGACGTTCAAGGAGCTCGGCGTGACGGCCCTGCTCGAAGTGGCCCCCGGCGGTACGCTCACCGGCCTGGCCAAGCGCGCCCTGCCCGGTGTGAAGACGCTGGCCCTGAAGTCGCCGGACGACCTCGGCGCGGCCCGTGAGCTGATCGCCGAGTACGCCGCACCCGCCGGGTCCCCGGCCGAATAAGGAGCCTCAGAGCATGACCGCGAAGATCAGGCCGAGCAAGGGCGCCCCGTACGCGCGCATCCTCGGCGTGGGCGGCTACCGCCCCACCCGGGTGGTGCCGAACGAGGAGATCCTCAAGCACATCGACTCCTCGGACGAGTGGATCCGCTCCCGCTCCGGCATCGCGACCCGGCACTGGGCCGGTCCGGAGGAGACGGTCTCCGCGATGTCGGTCGAGGCGGCCGGCAAGGCCATCGCCGCCGCGGGCATCACCCCCGAGCAGATCGGCGCGGTGATCGTCTCGACGGTCTCGCACTTCCACCAGACCCCGGCGATCGCCACCGAGATCGCGCACAAGATCGGCGCGGGCAAGCCGGCCGCGTTCGACATCTCGGCGGGCTGCGCGGGCTTCGGCTACGGCCTGACGCTCGCCAAGAGCATGGTCGTCGAGGGCTCGGCCGAGCACGTCCTCGTGATCGGCGTCGAGCGGCTGTCGGACCTCACCGACCTGGAGGACCGCGCGACGGCCTTCCTGTTCGGCGACGGTGCGGGCGCCGTGGTCGTCGGCCCCTCCACCGAGCCGGCCATCGGCCCGACGGTGTGGGGTTCCGAGGGCGACAAGTCGCACACCATCAAGCAGACCCGGGGCTGGGACGCCTACCGCACCACCCCGGTGCCCGGCGGTGACGGTCCGGAGGCCCGCACGCCCCTGGACGAGATCCGCTACCCGGCCATCACGCAGGAGGGCCAGGCGGTCTTCCGCTGGGCCGTCTTCGAGATGGCCAAGGTCGCCCAGCAGGCGCTGGACGACGCCGGGGTCAGCGCGGAGGACCTGGACGTCTTCATCCCGCACCAGGCCAACATGCGGATCATCGACTCGATGGTCAAGACCCTCAAACTGCCGGAGAGCGTCACGGTCGCCCGTGACGTGGAGACCACGGGCAACACCTCCGCGGCCTCCATTCCGCTGGCCATGGAGCGGCTCCTGGCCACCGGCGCCGCGAAGAGCGGGGACACCGCGCTCGTCATCGGTTTCGGGGCGGGTCTCGTCTACGCCGCCACGGTCGTTACCCTCCCCTAGGCGAGATCGTCGCGGCCCGGCTTCCCGCCGGACCGCGCAGAGCTCACCGCAGCAGCAGTTTTCCGTACCACGCAGGTTCCACCGCACAAATAGAAGGAGCGCCGCACATGGCCGCCACCCAGGAAGAGATCCTCAAGGGCCTCGCCGAGATCGTCAACGAGATCGCCGGCATCCCGGTCGAGGACGTCCAGCTGGACAAGTCCTTCACCGACGACCTGGACGTCGACTCGCTGTCCATGGTCGAGGTCGTCGTCGCCGCCGAGGAGCGCTTCGACGTCAAGATCCCCGACGAGGACGTCAAGAACCTCAAGACCGTCGGCGACGCCGCGGACTACATCCTGAAGCACCAGGCCTGACCTGAGCGTTCGTCGCCACCCCGGCGGTGGCGGTTCACCAGCACCTCTACACGTGGAGACAATTCCTGTGAGCTCGACCAATCGCACCGTGGTCGTCACCGGTATCGGCGCAACCACACCGCTGGGTGGCGACAGCGCGACGACCTGGGAGGCTCTGCTCGCCGGCCGGTCCGGCGTGAGGCCCCTCGAGGGCGAGCGCTACGCCGGCCTTCCGGTCCGGATCGCCGCCGCCGCCGCGGTCGACCCCGAAGACGTCCTGCCCCGCCCGCTCGCCCGCAAGCTGGACCGCTCGGCGCAGTTCGCGCTGATCGCGGCCCGTGAGGCGTGGGCCGACGCGGGCTACACCGCCAAGGCCGGCGAGGACTCCTCCATCGCCCCCGAGCGCCTCGGCACCGTCATCGCCTCCGGCATCGGCGGCGTGACCACCCTGCTCGACCAGTACGACGTGCTCAAGGAGAAGGGCGTCCGCCGCGTCTCCCCGCACACCGTGCCCATGCTCATGCCGAACAGCCCCTCGGCCAACGTCGGCCTGGAGGTGAACGCCCAGGCGGGCGTGCACACCCCGGTCAGCGCCTGCGCCTCCGGCGCCGAGGCCATCGGCTACGCCGTCGAGATGATCCGCACCGGCCGTGCCGACGTGGTCGTCGCCGGCGGCACCGAGGCGGCGATCCACCCGCTGCCCATCACCGCCTTCGCCAACATGATGGCGATGTCCAAGAACAACGAGGAGCCCGAGAAGGCCTCCCGCCCGTACGACAAGGCCCGCGACGGCTTCGTCCTCGGCGAGGGCGCCGGCGTCGTGATCCTGGAGTCGGCCGAGCACGCCGCCCGGCGCGGTGCGCGGGTGTACTGCGAGGTCCTGGGCCAGGGCCTGTCCGCGGACAGCCACCACATCGCCCAGCCCGAGCCGACCGGCCGCGGCATCGCCGCCGCGCTGCAGAGCCTGCTCGACAGCACCGACCTCAAGCCGTCCGAGGTCGTGCACCTCAACGCGCACGCCACGTCCACCCCGCAGGGTGACGCGGCCGAGATCAAGGCGCTGCGCAAGGTCCTCGGCGACGACCTCGACCACGTCGCGGTCTCCGCGACCAAGTCGATGACCGGTCACCTCCTGGGCGGTGCGGGCGGCATCGAGACGGTCATGACCGTCCTCGCCCTCCACCACCGGACGGCCCCGCCGACCATCAACGTCGACGACCTGGACGAGGAGATCGACGCGGACATCGTCCGCGACGAGCCGCGCGCCCTGCCCGCCGAGGGCACGATCGCCGCGATCAACAACTCCTTCGGCTTCGGCGGCCACAACGTGGTCCTGGCGCTGCGCTCGGTCTGACCGCAGCTGTCGTTCGTACGGCCCGCCCCGGGATCTCCCGGGGCGGGCCGTTTGCGTGGTGGTGGCAGGGCCGGTCACCTGCGCTGGCCTGCGGACGCCTGGACCAGGAGGTCGAGGCCGAGCGGGGTGCAGCAGTGCCACACCGCCTTGCCCTCCCGCCGGGAGTGGACCAGCCCGGCGTACCGGAGGGCCTTGGTCTGCGTCGAGGCGGTGCTGATGCTCATCGTGAGCTGCCGGGCCAGGTCCGTCGTCGTGCGGCGGTGCACGAGCAGGCCCAGGATGTGGGCGCGGGTGCTGCCCAGAAGGGTGACGAGGGGGTCGTCGGCCGGTCCGCGGGGGTGGAGGCTCAGCGGGGTGACGGCCGGGTGGACGAGGACGACGCGTCCGCCGGGCTTCGGAGCGGCCAGGAGGTGGCGGGTCCAGAAGAAGCTCGGGAGGAGGACGATGCCCTGCCCGTGCAGGGTGATCTCGACGTCCCACGGAAGCTCCGCTTCCAGGGTGGTGCCCCGCAATCATGAACAACGGCAACAAGGTGTGCGGCTCGATCGAGGGCATCGACGTCGCCTGCGTGAAGATCCACAAGTAGCCGGCCGGCGGACGCCCGTCCCTCCACGGGGGCGGGCGTCCGGACGCGGGGACGGGCGGAGGCACGGCCGAAGAGACGGACGCGGGGCGAGCGCTACTGACCCGCGCCGATCCACATCAGGTCCGGGCGGTCGTTGTTCGCGGAGGTCTCCACCTGGAGCTCCTTCGCCGCGCCGGGCGGCACCGAGTACGTGAACACGGTCGTCGCCCGCTTGCCCGGGAGCAGCTTGCCGGTGAACACCTTGGTCGCGCCCCGGCCGTCGAAGATCTCCGAGGCCCGGGCGCCCTCGGCGTCGCGCAGGTAGGGGACGTGGGCGAGCAGGTCGAGCGTGTCCTTGCCGTTGTTCTCGACCGTGACCTTCAGCTGGAGGGCCAGGTTGCCGTCCTTGTGCCCGAAGGCCACACGGTCCAGCTCGTACGGCTCGGGCTTGTCCACGGTGATGGTGACGCCGTCCGGGTAGGTGTACGTCTCGCCGAACTTCAGCGGCTTCGGGGCCGCGGAGGGCGAGGCGGAGGGCTCGGGCGCGGCGGCCGCGGGCGGGCGGTCCTCGGAGAGCGCGTCGTTCTCCTCGTCGGCCTTGTCGATGACGAAGAGGGTGAACAGGAGTCCGCCGACGGCCATGAGCACGGCCACGCCGCCCAGGATCGTGCCGGTCAGGGCCATGCCCTTGTTCGTGGCCTGCCCCCTGCGGGCGAGGACGAGGCCGAAGGCGCCGAGGCCCAGTGCGACCAGCCCGAGCGGGCCCGAGAGGAAGAAGAGGAACGGGACGAGCCCGATGACCGCTCCGCAGATGCCGACGATCATGGCCGCGGTGCCCACCCCGTTGCGGGGCTGCGCGGGCGGGTAGGGCGGGTAGTACGCCCCGGGGTGGCCGTGGGGGTACCCGGGCATGGTCATGCGTGCGTCGTCCTTCGGCTGGATAGCGGGATGAATCACCCTATCCAGCGCTTGATCAGGCCTTCACACCGCGTCGAAGGACGCGTAGTAGGAAGACGAGGCCGTGCTCGCGGGCGAAGCCCGCGAGGCTGCCGGCGCCTTCCAGGCCGACGGTGCTCGACTGGGCCCGGACCGTGCCGGGGCGCAGGCCGGGGGCGGCGGCGCGCAGGGCGTCGAGAGCGGCCGGGCCTTCAGACGACCTGGTGGAGCCAGCGGACCGGCGCGCCCTCCCCCGCGTACCGGAAGGGCTCCAGCTCGTCGTCCCACGGCTTGCCCAGGAGCTTGGCGACCTCCGCCTCCAGCTCCGTCTCGCCGCGGGCGGCGCGAGCGAGGGCCGCGCGCAGCCGGTCCTCGGGAACGAGGATGTCGCCGTGGATGCCGGTGACGGCGTGGAAGATGCCGAGGTCGGGGGTGGAGCTGTAGCGCTCGCCCTCGGCCGTGGCGCACGGCTCGGCGGTCACCTCGAAGCGCAGCAGGTGCCAGCCGCGGAGCGCGGAGGCGAGCTTGGAGGCGGTGCCGACCTGACCCTGCCAGGAGAATTCGGCACGCCAGGTGCCGGGCGAGGCGGGTTGTCGGATCCAGTCGAGGGTGACCCGCACGCCGAGCACGCCCGCGACTGCCCATTCGACGTGCGGGCAGAGCGCGCGCGGCGCGGAGTGCACGTACAGAACTCCACGTGTCGTCACCGGGACCTCCAGTGCGGTTCGAGGTTCGCCTTCCCCAGCGGCCTCGCACCCGTACCGGTCCCGCCCGGGACAGCATGCGACATTCTGCCCCAATGGCCACTCCCGCACCAGCTCGCGAGGTTACCAACAGTAAACACCATCGGGAGCATTTCTCCTGAAAGGGACAGGATGTGACGTGTCGTATTTCAGTTGTGCCGGAACTGCAAAGCCGCTCCGGGGCACGGCACAACCACCCCGGGGAAAAGCTACCGTGCGAAGCGACCCCCGCGGTGACGTACCGTCGGACCCGAACAGATATCACCCGGCCGGAGGGGAAGATCGATGCACCGCAGCACGGGACGGAAGGCCCGCCGGGCCGCCAGGGCCGCCGTCGCAGCGGTCTCCGCCTTCTCGGCGGCCCTCCTCGTCACGGCTTGCAACTCGGGGGAAAAGGATTCCTCCGCCGGAAAGCCGAGCGCCCGGCCCGCCGCCTCCCCGGCGTGGAACACCCGCCCCTCGTCGATCGCCTCACTGGGTGACTCCATTACGCGCGGATTCGACGCCTGCATGGTTTTCAAGGACTGCCCGGAGGTCTCCTGGGCCACCGGCACCCAGGTCGACAGCCTCGCCCGGAGGCTGCTGGCCTCGCCGGAGACCAGCAGCTGGAACTACGCCCGGACCGGCGCGCGGATGGCCGACCTCCCGGGCCAGATGCGGTCCGCCGTCGCGCAGAAGCCGCAGCTGGTCACCGTGCTCCTCGGCGCCAACGACGCCTGCCGCCCGAGCGTCGCCGACATGACCCCGGTGAGCACGTTCCGCGCGGACTTCGAGGCCTCGGTCAAGGAGCTCCGCACGGCGCTCCCCAAGTCCCAGCTCTACGTGGCCGGCGTGCCCGACCTGCAGCGCCTGTGGTCGCAGGGGCGCACCAGCAGGCAGGCCAGGGCCGTCTGGAACCTCGGCATCTGCCCCTCCATGCTCAAGGACTCCGAGTCCGCCGACCCGGCGGCGGAGGAGCGGCGCGCCCAGGTCGTGAAGCGGGTCGGGGAGTACAACGCGGTCCTGCAGGAGGTCTGCCGCCGGGACGCGCTGTGCCGCTTCGACGGGACGGTCCCCGCGTACGCGTTCAAGGACGAGGCGCTCAGCAGGTGGGACTGGTTCCATCCCAGCCGGCAGGGGCAGGGTGAGCTCGCGGCGCTGGCGTACCGGACGGTCACGGCGGAGAAGCACCCCTCTTAAAGGGGCGAGGCTGGTGGGGCGGGGCCTGTCAGGTGGCCCCGCCCCGGTCAGGCACGGGCCGTGCGGGCTGTGCGCGGCGCGAACGTACGTACCCTCGCTCCGGCCGTCCGGCACCGCGCACAGGCGCCCGGAGGCGTCCGTGCCTGCTCATCAGCACGGTATCCGATGAACACACCTTACTCATAAGCAAGTTCACCCCTGCGCGGGTCAACTTCCCTACAGCGGGGGTGACGAGCGGGGCGCGGCGGCCACGCCGGTGTCGGGCAAGCTTTACCTATCGTCATCCCGGAGGGGGCCCGGAGGCCGCCCGCGGCCCGTGCCCGACCGGTACGGTCTGGCCATGACGGAAATCGACCCGCGGACCACCGCCCTCGTCCTCATCGACCTCATGGAGCGCATGGTCGCGCTTCCCCTCGCCCCGCGCAGCGGGGACGAAGTGGTCCGTACGGCGGAGGAGTTGGCGCGGTCGTTCCGCAAGCCGGGCGGCACGGTGGCCGTGGTGCGCACGGAGCGGCCCGGGCCGGCGGAGCAGCCGCCCGGGAGCGGGCTGCTCGCGGGGATCGCCGAGGCGGGCGACGTCGAGGTGGTGAAGCGGTCGCAGAGCGCGTTCCACGGGACGGACCTGGACGCGCGGCTGCGGGAGCGGGGCGTGCGGACGCTCGTCCTCGGGGGGATCGCCACGAACCTGGGCGTGGAGTCGACGGCTCGCGCGGCCGCGGACCACGGCTACGGGCTGGTCTTCGTCGAGGACGCGATGAGCGCGCTGACGGCGGAGGAGCACCGGGGGTCTGTGACGCTGGACATGCCGCGGCTCGGCACGGTGGTGCGGGCGGGATCCTTGCGGTTCCCCGCGTAGGGGGGCGGCGCCGTTTTTCCCGCCGCGACGGCGGTCCGCCACAACGGTGGTGACCGGCGGTGCCGAGCCGGCCCCTTGCCGGGGGCGGTGCGCGGTCGTTCGCCTGCGGGCCGCGGGGGGCTGATCGCGCAGTTCCCCGCGCCCCTGACGGGGCGCGTCGGTTGCTCGCTGCGGCTCGCGTGCGGCTGGTCGCGCCCACGCGGCGGAGCCGCAGAGTGACACCGCCCCGCGCCCCTGACGGGGCGTCTTACGCTCCGGATCCCAGCATGCGCTGGAGCAGCCCGCGCAGGGCCTCCCGTTCCTCCGCCGACAGGCGGGCGAGCGGCTCGCGGGCGAAGTTCAGCGACTCGCTCAGGCGGCTCGCCGTCTCCAGGCCCGCCGGCGTGGCCGCCGCCAGCTTGACGCGGCGGTCGTCCGGGTCGGGGCCGCGCTCGACGAGGCCGCGGGCCTCCAGCCGGTCGACGATGCCGGTGACGTTGGACGGCTCGCACTTGAGGCGCTGCGCGATCCGCCGCATCGGCAGGGGCTCGCGCGCGAGCAGGGCGAGGACCTTGGCCTGGGCGCCGGTGAGCGCGTGCTTGGCCGCCGCCTCCTCGTACTCCTCGTGGTAGCGGGCCACGACGGCCGCGATGAGGTCGACGACCTCACGGGTCAGGGCATCGGTTCGGGGGACCATGACACCCAGGTTACCGCGTTGCTTGACAACATGAAATATCGAGGCGCATGGTTGTTTCAGTTACTGAACCATTAGGGAGGCCGCGTTCCATGTCCGCAACGCCCACCACCAGCCGTGAATGGCACCTCGTCGCCCGCCCGCACGGCTGGCCGAAGCCGGAGGACTTCGCGCTGCGCGAGGCCGCCGTGCCCGAGCCCGGCGAGGGACAGGTCCTGGTGCGCAACATCCACATGTCCGTGGACCCGTACATGCGCGGCCGGATGAACGACGCCCGCTCCTACGTCCCGCCCTTCGAGCTGGACGAGCCGATGCAGGGCGGCGCGGTCGGCGAGGTCGTGGCCTCGGGCAGCGACGCCTTCAAGCCCGGTGACCACGTCCTGCACAGCCTGGGCTGGCGCGAGTACGCCCTGGTCGGCGCGGAGCACGCGGTGAAGGTCGACCCGGAGCTCGCGCCCCTGTCCGCCTACCTCGGCGTGCTCGGCATGCCGGGCCTGACCGCCTACGCCGGCCTGCTGGAGGTCGCCTCGTTCAAGGAGGGCGACGCCGTCTTCGTCTCGGGCGCCGCGGGCGCGGTCGGCCTCCAGGTCGGCCAGATCGCCCGGCTCAAGGGCGCCTCGCGCGTCATCGGCAGCGCGGGCACGGACGAGAAGGTCAGGATGCTCGTCGAGGAGTACGGCTTCGACGCGGCCTTCAACTACAAGAAGGCCCCGGTCGCCCAGCAGCTGAAGGAGGCCGCGCCCGAGGGCATCGACGTCTACTTCGACAACGTCGGCGGCGACCACCTGGAGGCCGCGATCGGCGCGCTGAAGCTGCACGGCCGCGCCACGCTCTGCGGCGCGATCGCCGGCTACAACGACACCGAGCCGCAGCCGGGGCCGCGCAACATGGTGGCGATCATCGGCAAGCGGCTGCGCCTGCAGGGCATGATCGTCCGCGATCACGCGGCGCTGCAGCCGCAGTTCGTCAAGGAGGTCGGCGGCTGGGTGCGTTCCGGCGAGCTCAAGTACCGCGAGACGGTCGTGCAGGGCGTCGAGAACGCGGTGGAGGCGTTCCTCGGCATGCTCCGGGGCGAGAACACGGGCAAGATGATCGTCACGTTCTGACGTCACCTGGCGTCACCTGGCGCCTTCCGGTGTCCGGATACCCTTCCCGCCATGCGAGATCTCATGGCGGGAATGGCGTATCTGGGCAAAGGCCAGCGCTGGGTGGCCCGCAACCGGCGGCAGTGGGGGTTCGGGCTGCTGCCCGGGCTCGTCACCCTCGCCGGCTACGCGGCCGCGGTCGTCTGCCTGGCCCTGTACGGGGGCGACGCCGTCGTCTGGGCGACGCCCTTCGCCGACGACTGGTCCTCGCCGTGGGCCGGCCTGTTCCGGGGCGCGCTGACCGTCCTCCTCTTCGGCGGCGGCCTGCTGCTCGCCCTGATCTCCTTCACCGCCGTGACCCTGCTGGTCGGCCAGCCCTTCTACGAGGAGCTGTCCGCGCGGGTCGACCGCTCGGTGGGCGGCGAGGCTCCGGAGTCGGGGCTGCCGCTGTGGCGGGAGCTGTGGATCTCCGCCCGCGAGAGCCTCGCGGTGCTCGTGCGCGCCGCCGCCTGGGGCGTGCTGTTCTTCGCCCTCGGCTTCGTGCCGTTCATCGGGCAGACCGTGGTCCCGGCGATCGGCTTCTGCTTCTCGGGCTTCTTCCTCGCCGAGGAGCTCACCGCGGTCGCCCTGCAGCGCCGCGGGGTGCCGCTGCGGGAGCGGCTGCGGCTGCTGCGCTCCCGCAAGCTGCTCACGCTCGGCTTCGGCGTGCCGCTGGCGCTCCTCTTCCTCGTGCCGGTCGTGGCGGTGTTCGTGATGCCGGGCGCGGTGGCCGGCGCGACGCTGCTCGTACGGGACCTCATGGGCGAGGAGGAAGCGGCGGAAGCCGGGTCCGAGGCGGCGGACGACGGCGCCCTCAGCTGAGGGACAGCTCCGCCGTCACCAGCGCTTCCCCCGCGTCCGGGCCCTCCGCGAGGACACTGCCGTCCGGCGCCCACACCGCGCTGAGGCCGCAGGCGTCGTAGGGGCCCGAGGGGCCGGTGTGGTTGGCCAGCAGCACGTGCAGACCGTTGTCCTGCGCGAGGGCCGGGAAGATCTGCATCCGCTCCTGGGCCCCGCCGCCCCGCCCGTACAGCGAGCTGGCGAGCAGCACGCGGCACCCGTCGGCGGCGGCGCGGGCCGCGCACTCCGGGAAGTGGGCGTCGTAGCAGATGACGTGCCCGAAGCCGACGCCGTCCAGCGTGAAGCGGCCCTCCGCCGTCCCCGCCGCGAAGCCCGCGGCGCGCTCCGCGTCCGTCACGTGCACCTTGTCGTAGCGGGTGAGCGGCGCCCCGTCCGGGCCGTAGACGAAGCTGCTGACCGTGGGGCCGCCGGCGGCCCGCCCCGGGCCGCCCACCACGGCGGCGACGCCCGCGGCCCGGCACGCATCGCGCACGGGGGCGAGCCGCGGGTCGCCGGGGTCCAGGAGCAGCCGGTCCCCGCCGGTGACGATCGCGTCCAGTTCGTAGCCGGTCGCGGCGAGCTCGGGGAAGACGACGAGCGCGGCGCCGCGCTCCCCCGCCTCGGTCACGAAGGCGGCCATGCGGGCGGTGTTCGCCGCGATGTCGCAGGGCCGGGCGGTGAACTGCGCTGCTGCAATGATCATCCGCCCATCATGGCGTCCGGGCGTGCGCGACGGCCACGGCTGTGAGCGAGCGCACCTGGCCGGTGATCGCGAGCCGGTTCCGTACGAACTCGGGGTCGGTGACCGTGCCGGTCGCCGGGTCGGTGTTGCCCCGCCCGAACTGCAGCACCGGGGTGTGCAGGTGGCCGCCCGGCACGTGCAGGCGCACGGCGTCGCGCAGGAGGGTCGCGCGGTAGGCGATCTCGTTGGAGAGGTAGTCGCCTCCGCCGCCCGCGCGGGCGGTCGACCCCGGCGTCGGCCCGTCCGGCCGGTCGACCGGCCCGGTGGCGCCCGCGGGGATCTCGGTGACCTCGGTGTTGTCGTGCACCGGGTACGGCCCGGTGGGGGCGGCCGTCATGGCCGCGTACGGCAGGCTCGTCGTCGTCCACTGCGGCTGCGGGCGGACGGTGGGCACGCCGGGCGGCACGGGCACGGTCTCCGTGCGGGAGACGTTCGCGTTGTCCGGGTAGCCGCCGCGCCAGGCGCCGTTGGTGCGCTCGACGTCGAAGCGGCCGGGGCGGCCCTGGCTGATCGTGGTGAAGAGGTCCACGCGGCGGGGGCCCGGCAGGAAGTGCGGCAGCAGGGTCCGCTCGACCGTGCCGTCGGCGAAGTCCGCCCAGCGGACGGGGAAGACGGCCGCCTCGATGCGCGCCGGGCCCGCGGGGGTGTCGATCGTCGTGCCGTCCAGGGCGAGGGCGGCGGCGCCCGAGGGGTTGGAGCGGCGGGGGTCCGCGTCGAGCTGGAAGGGGTCGAAGCCGGTGATGAGCACGCGCTTGACCCGGGTGCCCGCCGGGAGGTCGAGGGAGTCCTGGCCGCGCGAGGAGCGCTCGACGCGGCCGGTGAGCTCGGCGAGCTGCGCGCCGGACAGCCGGAAGGCGGGCTTCCATTCCTGCAGGGCGCGGGTCATGCCCAGCCGCGCCCAGTACAGCGGCCGGTCGTCGTCACGGCTCAGGTCGTCGGCGCGGCTCGGGTCACCGGCGCGGCTCGGCTCGCCGGCGCGGCTCGGCTCGCCGGCGGCCTGCGGGCCGGGGCCGCGGCCCTGGGCCCGGTCCACGGCCCGCTGCCACAGCCGCCGCCCCTCGGCGGTCGCGAGGCGCTGCGCCTGCGGGAGGGTGCGGGTGCGGGCCAGGGCGGCGGCGAAGTCCGGGGCCGTGCCGGCGAAGCCGCTGCGGCGCAGGATCTCCTGCGGCACGGGGCCGGAGAGCCGCTGCTCCTCGGCGGTGAGGGACGGCCGGGGCGCCGGGGCGGCGGCCGTCGCGGGAACGGCCGCGGCGGTGAGGACGAGGAGGAGGGGGACGGCGGCGAGGGCCGTTCCGCCGAGCCGGAAGGGATGCGAGGGATGCATGGGGCGGAAGCTAACCACTGCGGCGGGGCACGCGATAGAGGGGCTTCCAACTCCCTTTTGGCACCGTAGAGTTCCAGCCACAATGACGCAATGGATATAGCTCAGCACTTAGCGGCCCCGCTCTTCGACCCGGGCAGCGGCCAAGGCCTTCGGCAGTTCGCGGAGTTGGGCATCGCCCTGCTGCTCTCCTCCCTCATCGGCCTGGAGCGCGAGCTGCAGCAGAAGAGCGCCGGGCTGCGCACGCACACCCTCGTCGGGGTGGGCAGCGCGCTGTTCATGGAGGTGTCGATCCACGGCTTCGGCGCGGTGTCCTCCCTCGTCAACGCCCGGGAGGATCCGTCGCGGGTGGCCGCCCAGATCGTCTCGGGCATCGGCTTCATCGGCGGCGGCCTGATCTTCGTGCGCCGCGACGCGGTCCGCGGCCTGACGACGGCCGCCACGATCTGGCTGACCTGCGCCCTGGGCATGGCCTGCGGCGGCGGGCTGCCGCTGCTCGGCGCCGCCGCGACGCTGGTGCACTTCCTGGTCGTACGCGGCTTCCCGGTGATCACCCGGCGCATGGCGCTCGTGCCCGGCGACCGGGTCGAGCTGCACCTGTCGTACCGCACCCGCAAGGGGCTGCTGCCGCGGGTGCTGGAGCTGTGCACGAAGCGCGGGTTCCGGGTCACGGACGTCCTCATCGAGCCGGAGCAGGCGGCGGCGGACGGCCGGGAGAAGGGCAAGGGCAAGGAGGCGGGGCTGGTGCTGAGCCTGGAGGGGAAGGGCCCGGCCTATCCGATCGTGGAGGAGCTGACGAGCTGGGAGGGGATCACCGGGGTGGGGCTGCGGGCGGCCCAGGACGGCGGGGACTGACGGGGAGCGGCGCCGACGGGCGGTTGTCAGTGGCGGGTGTCACGCTGGCTTCGCAGAGGAACCGCGAAGGGAGATCGCTTCCATGATCACCACTGATTTCGTCCCCGGCTCCCCCTCCTGGCTCGACCTCGGCTCGCCCGACACCGCGGCCGCCGCGCGCTTCTACGGATCGGTGTTCGGCTGGGAGTTCCGGCCCCACGGCCCCGAGACCGGCGGCTACGGCGTCTTCCGGCAGGGCGGGAGGACCGTTGCGGGCATGGGCCCGCTCACCGAGGAGGGCGCCCGCTCCGCCTGGATGATCTACTTCCATTCGGCCGACGTGGAGGCGACGGCCGCCTCGGTGCGGCGCGCGGGCGGCACGGTGCGGGTCCCGCCGATGGGCCCCGGCGACGGCGAGGGCCGGATGGCCCAGTTCACCGACCCGCAGGGCGGCCAGTTCGCCGTCTTCCAGCCCGGCACGTACCCGGGCCTGGAGGACGCCGACCGGCCGGGCGCCCTGTCCTGGACCGAGCTCTACACCACGGACGCGGCGGCGGCGAAGCAGTTCTACGGCACGGTCTTCGGCTGGGTCACCGAGGACATCCCGCTGCCGGGCGGCGGGGGCACGTATGCGCTGATCACCCCGGCGGGCGGGGGCAAGGAGCGGATGCAGGGCGGTCTCATGGAGCTCACGCCCGAGCACCTCGCCCTCAACGGCGGCCGCCCCTACTGGCACCCGGTCTTCGGCTCCGAGGACTGCGACGCGACGGTCGCGAAGGTCACCGAGGGGGGCGGCTCGGTCCAGATGGGCCCGGAGACCGCGGAGGGCGTGGGCCGCCTGGCGGTCTGCCTCGACCCCGCGGGAGCGGACTTCGTGGTCCTCCAGCCGGAGGGAGGCGCGGCCGCCTGATGGATCCCGCGGAGGGAAAAAGGGGCTCGCGCGGCCCTCCGGACCGGTGCATGATCGCCGGATGACATGGACAGCACCCGTGATCTCCCGGCCCGGCGGATCGCTCGCGGCCGGCGAACGCACCCTGCTCACCGGCCTCCTCGCCTGGCACCGCAGCACCCTGCTCCACAAGTGCGCCGGGCTGACCGGCGAGCAGCTGGCCGAGCGGTCCGTGCCGCCGTCGGAGCTGTCGCTGCTGGGGCTGATCCGGCACATGGCGAAGGTCGAGCGGATCTGGCTCCGCGAGCGGTTCGCCGGCCAGGACGTGCCCCGGCTGCACGGCACGGAGCAGAGGCCGAACGCCGACTTCGAGGAGGCGGACCCGGCCCGCGCCGCCGAGGACTACGCCTGCCTGCTGGAGGAGCAGGGCCTGGCCGACGCCCTGATCGCGGAGGCGTCCCTGGACGACACGTTCACGGCCGGCGGCGAGACGTACTCGCTGCGCTTCGTCCTCCTCCACCTCATCGGCGAGTACGCGCGCCACAACGGGCACGCCGATCTGGTGCGCGAGCGCGTGGACGGCGTCACGGGGGCGTGACGGCGCCCCGGCCGGTGCCGGCCCGGCCGGGTGCCGGCGGCGGGCTTTCGTGCGGCGCCCCGCTCCGGGCGCACTGTGCGGAGCGGGGCGCCTTCCGGAGTGGCTCAGGGGACGTTCAGCGTCAGGGTGTACCGGCTGAGGGTGAAGGTCCGCAGGGCGCCGGTCTGGACGTGGGAGCCGGTGCCCGCGTCCTCCAGGCGGGAGGGCGTGAACCGCCCGGCCACCGCTCTCCCCTGGCCGCTCTCGAACGTGCCGGCGCCCAGGCTGACGAAGTCCCGTACGGCGTTGGCCTGCGTCTGCTCGCCGGTGTTGTAGAGCAGCCGGTCCGTGGTCGTCGTTCTCACGAAGCCGCCCGTGCCGGCGGCCGCGCCCGCCAGGACGGTGAGGGTGGCACCGGTGATGAACGGCGCGCCGGCCGCGGCGCAGCGGAGGTTGCCGCCCCCGGCGACGGCCCCCGTGGCGACGTTGACCGTGAACGAGACCGGCCCCGTGCAGTGCAGCACGGCGGCCATGGTGTCGTCGTGCGCCGGGGAGGCGGTCGCGGTGCCCGGGCCGAGGGTGAGCGCCCCGGTGAGCGCGGCCGCACCGGCGATCGCGCGGCGGGTAGTGGACGAGAACATGGGTCCTCCTTCACTTCGCTGACGTCCCGGCGAGACGGCGGCCGGGAGCTTCGACGGAGGGAAGGCGCGCACCATCCTGCTCTCGAGTCTGCTCGCGTCAACTCATAGGCGGAATCGCCTGTTCAGGTGAATATGCCGGAGTTGAGAAGCCCTGTGACCAGGGCGGCGTGGAGCGGCGTGCGTCAACTCCCGGGCCGTACGAGCCGGTCCGCGGACCGTGCAGCGAAGAACAGCAGTCCCGCCGTCAACACCACTGCCACAGCCGCCACTGCGCCCACGGCACTCGCATGCAGCGCGCGCCGCAGCACCAGATGGAGGGCGATGCCGAGCCCGCCCACCGACACCAGCGGCCCCCGGGCGTACCAGGCGAGGAAGCGGAAGACCCCCGGGTCACCGATCGGCGAGCTCACACCGGAGATCAGCATGTCCGTACGGGCCGGCCCGCGGCTCGCCGAGAAGACCGCCGCCGCGGCGAACGGCACCGCGCACACCGGCATCAGCACCAGCGCCCACGGCGCCCCGGCCACCGCGAACGGCACCGCCGCGAGCAGCGCCAGCAGGGCGCCCAGCACCGCCGGCACCACGGCGTGCTGGAGCATCAGCGTACGGAAGCGGAACGGTGACCAGGCCGCGCGCCGCACGTCGTCCGTCTCCAGCCGGGCCGGCTCGGCGAGCGCGCCCACGGCGGCGTAGCCGAGCAGCAGGGCGGCGACGAGGCCGACGGTGCGGGCGGTGCCGCCGGACTGCAGGCCCAGGGCGGCCACCCCCGCGGCGACGCCCGTCCACATCAGCGCCTTCCCCGGGCGGGCGGGCGACCGCAGCAGGGACAGCAGGTCCCGCCAGACCACCACGAGGTACTTGCTGCGCGGGCGCGGCAGCCGTACGCGGCGCACCCGGCCCGCGCCGGGGCCGGAGGCGGCGGCGTCGATCAGGGCGAGCTTCGCGGCCCGCAGCTCCGCCGAGTACATCACCGAGGACACGGTCTGCGCGGTCGCCGCCCGCCGCCGCAGCTGCGCCGTGGGCACGAGCGCGGCGTCCCGGTGCCCCTGCACCAGCCCGGCGGCCGTCAGCAGCACCAGCAGGGCGACCGCGGCGGGCCACCCGGGGGCGTGGCCGCCGGTGACGGAGACGACGGGCTGGGCGGCCCAGCCCCACGGCCCGGACCACAGCTCCACGGCCTCCAGCACCGCGCTCCGGTGCCCGTACGCGGCGGCACCGGTCTGCCCCGCGAGCAGCATCAGCACGACCACCGCCGGGGGCGAGAAGCGCCGGACGAGGAGCGCGAGCCCGGTCCGCCGCTCGACCGCCATGCCCGCCGCGGCGGCCAGCAGCGGCAGGCACAACGCCGCCGGGAGCAGGGCCAGCAGGGCGCCGCCCAGCGGTGCCAGGCCCAGGACGCGCAGGACGACGGCCGCGGCGGCCCCGGCCGCCAGTGCGGTGACCGCCGACACCCCGGCCGACAGCCAGAACCACGGACGCAGGACCGTGGCCCTGCGCACGGGCTGGGCGAGCAGCCAGCCGACCGAGGGCGCGGGCACGACGACGGGCCCGCGCCACAGCGCGTCGCGCGCGGCGAGCAGGGCCAGGCCCGCGGTCAGCAGCGTGAACAGCGCGGGCAGGACGCCCTGGACGTGCGCGGCGACGGCGCTGTAGTCCGCGCCCAGCCGGATCTGCCGCAGGAAGTAGACGAGGTACCCGCCGCCGTAGCCGGCGCCGAGGAGCACGGCCGTGTAGACGTAGACGGCGATGTCGCGGCCCTTCTGGCGGCGGTGGCCCTTGCGCTTCTGCCGCAGCCAGCGGAGCGTCTCGGCGGTGCGGTCGTCCTCCTCCTCGCTCCAGGCGGGCTCATCGGCGGGCAGGACGTCCTCCGCGACGCCCGGTGCGTCCCGGCTCATCCGCGCAGCCCCAGCTTCCCCAGGACCTCCGCGGGCGGGCCCTCGGCGATCACCCGGCCGTCCTCCAGGGCGATCATCCGGTCCGCGACGGCCTCCGCCAGCTCGGCCTGATGGGTCGCCAGCAGGACGGCGACGCCGTCGCGCTTCTCGCCGGCCAGCAGCTCCGCGAGGCGGATCCGGGCGTCCGGGTCGAGCCGCTGCTCGGGCTCGTCGAGCACGAGGAGGTCGCGCGGGCGGACGAGGGCGGCGGCCAGCAGCAGGGACTGGAGCTGGCCGGAGGAGAGCGAGCCGGGCAGCGCCTGCGCGTGGCCGGACAGCCGGCGGTCGGCCAGCACCTCGTCGATCCAGGCGTCGGCGTCCTCCACCGCGTGGGCGACGGTGACGAGTTCGAGGTGCTCGCGCACGGTCAGGTCCGGGTAGGTGGCCACGGTGTCCCCGACGACCGCGACCCTGGCCCGCACCTCCGGATCGTCCTCCGACATCCCGCGGCCCGCGAACAGCGCGGTGCCGGTCGTCGGCTCGTCCCGGCCGCACGCGATCCGCAGCAGCGTGGACTTGCCGGAACCGTTGTGGCCGAACAGGGCGGTGCAGGTGCCCGGCGCCAGGTCGAGATCGAGCGGGAGCAGCGCCTTCCGCTCCCCGTAGGTGCGGCTGACCCCGCGCAGCCGCAGGAGCGGGGCGGGGGCGCCTTGCGGCGCCGTCGAGCCGGTCATCAGAAGCCTCCGTACGGCGTGATCGATCTCCCCGACCCTAGTGAACGGGCGACGCCCGGCGGTGCCCGCCTCCGGTGCGCGACGATGGCCCCCATGAACCCAGCGCGCGACCCCGCACCCGAGCCCGCCCCCTCGACCGGCGCCGCCGGCCCCGGCGGTGCCTTCGGGCCCCTCGGCTTCCAGCTCGTCCTGCTGCGGCGGATGGCCGACCACCAGCCCGGCCTCGTCGAGGAGGCCCTGCGCGCGCTCGGCGTCGGCAAGGCCGAGATGCGGGAGGCCAACCGGCGCTGGCAGGCCATGCTGCGCGCGCCCGGGCGGCGCGGGGCCGCCCCGCGCTACCGCTCGGTGCTCGGCCCGCCCGAGGCCACCGGCGAGCGCCGCGTCGGCGACCTGAGCTTCGAGGCGGCGTGGTGGCGGCTGCCGCTCTGGCCCGACCTGCGGTTCGAGGTGCTGGCGGCGCCCGGCGGGGCCGTGTGGAACGAGTGGCTGGTGCGCGCGCCCGGCGCGCCCGGCCCGCAGCTGCGGACGGTCGCGGACCTGCGGCCGTGGTCGTGCACGGTGGACGAGGTGGCGCGCGCCTTCGCCCCCGCCCGCCCCCTGGAGGGCACGGCGCCCACCCGCTGGCGGCTCGCGTTCACCGCGCCGGATGCCGCCGGGGAGCGGGGCGAGTACGTGGTCGAGTTCACGTGGGGGCTTCTGCAGCGGTTCGTGTGAGCCGCGCAGGCCGGAGAAGAGCGGAGGAGCCGGGGTCAGCCCAGCTCGGCCGTCAGCGTGATCGTCGTACCGGTGAGGGCCTGGCTGACGGGGCAGTTCTTCTTGGCGCCCTCGGCGGCCTCCTGGAAGCCCGCCTCGTCCACGCCCGGCACCTCGCCGCGCACGGTGAGGTGGATGCCGGTGATGCCCTCGCCCGGCTGGAACGTGACGTCCGCCTTGGTCTCCAGGCGGGTGGGCGGCGTGCCCGCGCCGGTCAGGGCGTGGGAGAGGGCCATGGAGAAGCAGCTGGAGTGCGCGGCCGCGATCAGCTCCTCCGGGCTGGTCTTGCCGTTCGCCTGCTCGGCGCGCGACGGCCACGACACCGGCTGGGAGCCGATGCCGGACGAGTCGAAGCTGACGGTGCCGCTGCCCTTGAGCAGCTCGCCTTCCCAGACGGTGTGCGCGGTACGGGTGGTGGCCACGGATCGTCCTCCAGATCACTGCTCGGGTTCACTGCTCGGTTTCGGAGATCACAGCTTATGGGCTCGGCCCGGGCGCGGTCCCCGGTGCGCGCGGCACGGCGGTATCCGGCGTGATCCGCCGGGCACCGCCGGATCACACCGCCCACAGGTTCCACGCCACGAGCGCGGGGCGGCCGTGCTCGGTGCCGATCCGGCTGACCGTCGCGGTGTCCAGCCGGAAGAGCGCGCCCGCGGCGGGCGGCAGGCCGAGCCTGCGGGCGGTCAGGACGCGCAGGAAGTGCCCGTGCGCGACGAGGACCACGTCCCCGCCGCCGGCCTCCAGCAGCGGGGCGACCCGGGCCAGCACCCGGTCGGCGCGGGCGCCGACCTGCGCGGGCGTCTCGCCCGGGTGCTCCGGCGGCCCGGGGGCGACGCCGTCGTCCCACAGGAACCAGCCGGGGCGGGTGCGGTGGATCTCCTCCGTGGTGATGCCCTCGTAGCCGCCGTAGTCCCACTCGTGGAGGTCGGGGTCGGTTTCGGTGTCCTCCAGCCCGGCGAGCTCGGCCGTCCGCAGGGCCCGCTTCAGCGGGCTGACCAGGACCTTCCGCGGCGTGATGCCGGCCAGCAGCGGCCGCAGGGCCTCCGCCTGCCGCTCGCCGCGGGCGGTGAGGTCCACGTCCGTGCAGCCGGTGTGGCGGCCGTCGCGGCTCCACTCCGTCTCGCCGTGCCGGACCAGCACGAGCTCACTCACCGGCGGTCTGCTCCCCGGCCTGCGCCGCCGGCTGCCCGCCCTGTGCCGCCGGCTGCCCGGCCTTCGCCTGCTCCTCGGCCACGGAGGCGCGCACCTCGTCCATGTCGAGCGCGCGGGCCTGCCGGATGATGTCCTCCAGCGCGGCCTCCGGCAGCGCGCCCGGCTGCGCGTACACCGCGATCTTGTCCCGCACGATCATCAGCGTGGGGATCGACCGGATGTCGAAGGCCGCCGCCAGCTCGGGCTGCGCCTCGGTGTCGACCTTGCCGAAGACCAGGTCGCCGTGGCGCTCCGCGGCCGCCTCGTACACCGGCGCGAACTGCCGGCAGGGGCCGCACCACGACGCCCAGAAGTCGATGAGCACGAATCCGCTGGCGGAGACGATGTCGTCGAAGTTGTCCTTGGTGAGCTCCACCGTGCTGCTGCTCATGCGTCGCTACCTGCTTCCGCTGTGGCGTCGGGTGACCGTCGGACCGGCCCAGCAGCGCCAACAGGATGACGCCGGGCCGTATTCCGCCGCATACCCGTACGGGAAGCGAGCAGCCGGCCCCGGCCGGCGCGAGGTGGCCGAAGCCCGCCGCTCCCGGGCCCGCACAGCGCGAAGCCCCGCCGGGCCGGGCGGGTGCCGGGCCGGGCGGGGCTTCGAAAACGCAGGTCGCATCGTTTCTGCAGCGACGTCGCGTGGGTGGGGCGGGTGGGACTCGAACCCACGGCCGACGGATTATGAGTCCGCTGCTCTAACCGGCTGAGCTACCGCCCCGTTCACGGCGCGTCGCGCACATCTGTGCGCGCCGTCTGCCGCAGCATAGCCGCTCATACGATCTGCTGCCCCTGAGGGGGCGTATTGCGTGACCTACCTGACCATGAGGACTTCGATCACGGCGGGACGGTTCCCTCCGGAACCGGATCCGGATACGAAAAAGGACCCCCGAAGGGGTCCTTGATCGCTTGCTCCTCCGACTGGACTCGAACCAGTAACCTGCCGGTTAACAGCCGGCTGCTCTGCCAATTGAGCTACAGAGGATCGCGCTCCCCCGACTGGACTCGAACCAGTAACCTGCCGGTTAACAGCCGGCTGCTCTGCCAATTGAGCTACAGGGGACTGCTGCGTTTGCCTCGAATGCCCTTCCGACCGGCCTTCCGGGCGGCGGGCGCTCGCTGCGAGACATACATTAGCGCAAGCAGGGGGGTGCTCCGCCAATCGGTATCCCGGGAGTGACCTTCGCACCCGGCGGGTAGGCGGCGACCACGGTGCGACGACGGTGTCCGAAGGTCTTCGAGAAGGGTGGAGCGGGATGCGCTACCGGCTGACGTTCATGGTGGGAGCAGCCGTCGGATACGTCCTGGGGGCGCGGGCCGGCCGGGAGCGGTACGAACAGCTGCGCAAGGGGGCCCGGCGGATCGCGCAGAACCCCGCCGTGCGCAACACCGTCGAGTCCGCCGCGCAGAACGGCCGGGCGATGGCCTCCCGGGCCCTGTCCGGGGCGGGCGAGCGGATGCCGGAGTCGGTGGCCGAGCGCGTGCGGTCGCTGCGCGAGCGGGGCCGGGACGCCGAGGACGACTGGGGCGGCAGCAACACCTGACCCGGCGGGCCGTCCGGCGGGTCGCTCCGGCGGGTCGCTCCGGCGGCCCTCGCCTTGGTCACACCCGTCACGGCGGTTCACTCCTGACCCCGGGCGGCGTTGCCGGGCTAACACCCCTCCGGGGCACGGAGCATGCTCCGGGGTTTGGCATCATCTCGGCATGGGCATAGTCGCGGGCTTGGACAGTTCCACCGAGAGCACACGGATCGTCGTCTGCGATACGGACACGGGTGCCGTTCTCCGGCAGGGGTACGCCCCCCATCCGCACACCGACGGCGACCCCCAGGCCTGGCTGATCTCCCTGGGCGAGGCCGCCGCCGGCGGGCTCCTGGAGGGCGTCCAGGCCATCGGGGTCTCCGCGCAGCAGAACGGCCTGCTCGCGCTGGACGCCGGCGGGGTGCTCGTACGGCCCGCCATGCTCGGCAACGACAAGCGGATGCAGCCCTGCGCCGCCGACCTGACGGACGCCCTGGGCGGGCGGGCCGCGTGGGCGCAGGCCGTCGGCTCCGTGCCGCAGCCCGGCCAGATGGTCGCCAAGCTGCGCTGGCTCGCCCGCAACGAGCCCGAGTCCGCCCAGCGCATCGCCGCCCTGCTGCAGCCGCACGACTGGCTCGTGTGGCAGCTCCTGGGCCGCCCGCTGCGGCGGACGACCGACCGCGGCGACGCCTCCGGCACCGGCCTGTGGTCGGCCGCGACCGGCTCCTGGCGGCCGGACCTGGTCGAGCTCGCCCTGGGCCGCCAGGCCGTGCTCCCCGACGTGCTCGCGCCCGCCGAGCCCGCCGGGCACACCCCCGAGGGGCTGCTGATCTCCGCGGGCACGGGCGAGACCATGGCCGCCGCCTTCGGCCTGGGCGTCGGGCCGGGCGACGCGGTGATCTCGCTCGGGGCCTCCGGCTCGGTGTTCGCCGTGCACCACGAGGCGCTCGTCGACGACACCGGGACGATCACCTCCCTCGCCGACGCGACCGGTATGCACCTGCCCGTGGTGCACACCCTCAACGCCGTACGGGTGCTGCGCGGCACGGCGGAGCTGCTGGGCACGGACCTTCCCGGCCTGTCCGAGCTGGCCCTGCAGTCCTCCCCCGGCTCGTACGGGCTCGTGATGCTGCCCTACCTGGAGGGCGAGCGGACCCCGCACCTGCCGCATACCGCCGGCACCCTCGCCGGGCTGCGGCGCGAGAGCATGAAGCCCGAGCACCTGGCGCGGGCCGCGTTCGAGGGCATGCTGTGCGGGCTGACGGACGCGCTCGACGTGCTGCGCACGCGCGGGGTGCAGGTGCGCCGGGTGTTCCTGCTGGGGCCCGCGGCGGAGCTGCCGGCCGTGCAGGCGATCGCTCCGGCGCTCTTCGGCACTCAGATCGTCGTGCCGCAGCCGGCCGACTACGCGGCGCTGGGCGCGGCCCGGCAGGCGGCGTGGGCGCTGGGCGTCCAGCAGGGCGCGCTGGCGCCCCACGAGCCGCCCATGTGGCCCGCGGCCGCCGGTCAGGCCGCAGGCCCCGGGGAGGACCTCGCCGTGGGGCAGGCGGTGCGGCAGCAGTACGCCGCCGTGCGCGAGCAGACGCACCCTGGGGCGTTCCAGGCCGCCGGCTAGCCGGTTCCCCGGTCGGCCAGCCGGTCTGTACGTCGGTCAGCCGGTCGATGAGCCGTCAGTCAGTCGAGGTAGCCGCGCAGCTGGTCGGCGAAGGCGTGGTCGCGGAGCTTGTTGAGGGTCTTGGACTCGATCTGGCGGATGCGCTCGCGGGTCACGCCGAAGATGCGGCCGATCTCCTCCAGCGTGCGGGGGCGGCCGTCGACCAGCCCGTAGCGCAGCTGCACGACCTTGCGCTCGCGCTCCCCGAGCGTCGACAGGACCGCCTCCAAGTGCTCGCGCAGCAGCAGGAAGGCGGCCGACTCCACGGGGGAGGCGGCGTCGCCGTCCTCGATGAGGTCGCCGAGCGCGACGTCGTCCTCCTCCCCGACCGGAGCGTGCAGCGAGACCGGCTCCTGGGCCAGCCGCAGCACCTCGCTGACCCGTTCCTGGGTGAGGTCGAGGTGGGCGGCGACCTCGTCGGCCGTGGGCTCGTAGCCGCGCTCCTGGAGCATGCGGCGCTGCACGCGCACGACGCGGTTGATCAGCTCCACGACGTGCACCGGGACGCGGATGGTGCGGGCCTGGTCCGCCAGCGCCCGCGACATCGCCTGGCGGATCCACCACGTCGCGTACGTGGAGAACTTGTAGCCGCGGGCGTAGTCGAACTTCTCGACCGCCCTGATCAGGCCGAGGTTGCCCTCCTGGACGAGGTCCAGCATGGTCAGGCCGCGGCCGATGTAGCGCTTGGCGACGGAGACGACGAGGCGCAGGTTGGCCTCGATCAGGCGCCGTTTGGCCATCCGGCCGAGGACGACCAGGCGGTCCAGGTCGAGCGCGAGCTGGGAGTCCAGGTCCGGGGCGCCGGCGAGCTTCTCCTCGGCGAACAGGCCGGCTTCGACGCAGCGGGCCAGCTCGACCTCCTCGGCCGCCGACAGCAGCGGGATGCGGCCGATCTCGCGCAGGTACTGGCGGAAGAGGTCGGAGGACGGGCCGCCGGTGTCGGGGCGCGCGGGGTCGGCGGCGGCCTCGGCCGGGGCGGCTTCGGGTGATTCGGCTTCGGCCTCGGGTTCCGCCTCGGATCCGGCGTCCCGGCTCGCGGCCGGGTCCGGCAGGAGCGGCTCGTCGGAGAGGCTCTCGGCCTGCGGTGCGGCGGGCTGCCGGGGCACGCCCTGGGCCGGGGCGGCCGGGGGC
>NZ_JBPQTW010000047.1:0-36280 GCF_051386535.1 Streptomyces sp. URMC 127 | reverse complement strand
GCAGGGCGGGGCGCGCGGCCGAGGCACCCACCCTCGCCTCGGGGCGGTCGGCGAAGGCGGTGAGCCAGTGGGCGCGGTCGCGGGTGCGCGTTGCGGAGTCGCGGTAGGCGGCGTCCTCGGCGACGAGGTCGGCGAGCCGGCCGAAGGGGCTGGGGGCCGGGTCCTCGCCGGTGGCCAGGGCGGTGTAGAGCTCGGCGACGCGGCGGGCGACGAGGGAGTAGCCGTAGCCGTCGAGGACGGCGTGGTGGACGCGCTGGTACCACAGCCAGCGGGCGTCGCCGGTGCGCAGGAGGGCGTGGGAGAAGAGCGGGCCGCGGGCGAGGTCGAAGGGCTCGGCGAGGTCGGCGCGCATCCAGGCGAGGGCGCTCGCGTCGGGGTCGCGCTCGGCGCGCAGGTCCGCGGTGTGCAGGGGGAAGCCGTGGCCGGGGGCTTCGACGGCGATGGGGAGCTGGCGCGGGCCGTCCGGGGTGTCAGCGATGCGGACGCGCAGGGCGTCGGCCTCGCCGACGGTGCGGTGCAGGGCCTCGGCGAAGCGAGCGGGGTCGATGTCCCCGTGGATCTCCAGGTACTCGGCGGTGCCGAGGGCGGGGCTGCCGGGGTCGAGGGCCTGGGCGAACCACATGCCCGACTGGGCGGCCGTCAGGGGCAGCCCCTCCGGCGCGGGGGACCGTCCCGCGCCGGAGGAGCCGGGCAGGGGACGCGCCCCCGCCCGGTCGAGGGTGCGGGCGTTCACGTTCCCGCCCCCAGCAGCGGTGCCCACTGCTCTATGGCCGGCTGCTCGGCGAGGGCCACGAAGGTGACGTCGGTGCCGTGGTCGCGGCGCCAGCGCTCGACGAGGGTCATGATGCGGACCGAGTCGAGCCCGTAGTCGACGAGGTTCTCGTCGTCGGGGATGTCCGCGGGGTCCTCGCCGAGCACGTCGGCGACGTCGGCCCGGATCTGCTCGAGGGTGAGTGCCATGGGTGTTACGCCCCTTCGAAGAGCCGGTCGGTGGTGGTCACCACGGCGCACTTGGCGGCGGCCCAGCGCAGTGCCATGGCGTGGTCCTCTGCCGAGAAGTCGGCGACGGCGTCGGCGACGAGGAAGGGCTGGATGTCACGCATCCAGGCGTCGCAGGCGCTCATCATGACGCCGATGTGCGCGTACACGCCGACGATGATCAGCTGGTCGCGGCCCTGGGCTGCCATCCGCTCGGCGAGGTCGGTGCGGACGAACGCGGAGTACTTCCACTTCGTCAGGACGGTGTCGCCCTCGGTGGGGGCGACCGCGTCGGCGATGGCCTTCGCGCGCTCGTCGTCCGGCAGGCCGGGGCCCCAGAAGTCCTGCTGCAGGCCGCGCTCGGCGGGGCTCTGGCCGCCGGGCTGGGCCGAGTAGACGACGGGGACGCCGAGCCGCTCGCAGTCCTTCTTCACCGCGGCGACGTTGGCGAGCAGCTCGGTGACGGGCGACGCCCCGGCCTCGAACGCGTCGAGGAAGTAGTTCTGCAGGTCGTGCACGAGCAGCACGGCGCGGCCCGGGTCGGCGGTCCAGGCGACCTTGTTCGCGGGCAGGTCGGCCGCCCCCGGCATGGGGTAGGGGGCGATGGCGGGCAGTGCCATGGTGGTGGGTGGGCCTTTCTCGGTTCTCAGCGGTCTCAGCGCTGTGCTGCTGCGGCGGCGACCTGTGCGGCGATGGCCGCGCGGAGGTCCTTCTTCGACACCTTGCCGATGCCCGTCTGCGGGAACTCCGTCACGAACTCCACCCGGTCGGGGACCTTGAAGGCGGCCAGACCGCGCTCGCGGACGAACTTCTTGATGGCGATCGACTTCACCGGCGCGGCGCCCTCGCGCAGGACGACGTAGGCGCAGGTGCGCTCGCCGAGGTACGCGTCGGGCATGGAGACGACGGCGGCGTCGTGCACGGCCGGGTGGGCGAGGATGTGGTTCTCGATCTCCTCGGCGGCGACCTTCTCGCCGCCGCGGTTGATCTGGTCCTTGGCCCGGCCCTCGACCACGAGGTGGCCGGTCTCCGTGAGCCGGACGACGTCGCCGGTGCGGTAGAAGCCGTCGGCGGTGAAGGCCGTGGCGTTGTGCTCGGGGGCCCGCCAGTAGCCGCGGATGGTGTACGGGCCGCGGGTGAGCAGGTGGCCGGTCGCGCCCACGGGCAGGTCGTTGTCCTCGTCGTCCACGACGCGGATCTCGTCGGCGGGCGAGATCGGGCGGCCCTGGGTGGTGACGATGGTCTCCTCGGGGTCGTCCAGCCGGGTGTAGTTCACCAGGCCCTCCGCCATGCCGAAGACCTGCTGGAGGGTGCAGCCGAGGGCCGGGCGCACCCGGCGGGCCGCCTCCTCGCTGAACTTCGCGCCGCCCACGAGCAGCACCTGAAGGCTGCTCAGGTCGTACGGGGTCTCCGCGGCGGCCTCGGTCCACACGAGGGCGAGCGGCGGCACGAGCCCGGTGATCGTGACGCCCTCGGCCTCGATGAGCGGGAAGGCGACGTCGGGGCTGGGGCGCGGGGCGAGGACGACGCGGGCGCCGGCGTAGAGCGCGCCGAGCGTGCCCGGGGAGCTGAGCGGGAAGTTGTGGGCGGCCGGCAGCGCGCACAGGTAGACGCTGTCCTCGTCCACGCCGCAGATCTCGTTGGAGCCCCACAGCGAGTAGATGTAGTCGTCGTGGGTGCGCGGGATGAGCTTGGGCACGCCGGTGGAGCCGCCGGAGAGCTGGAGGAAGGCCAGGTCGTGCGGGGCGGGGGCGTCGGGCACGGCCACCGGGCCGGTGGGCACACCGGCCAGCGCGGTGTGCTCGCCGGGATCGCCGGCGACGAAGACGTGCTTGAGGCCGGGGACCTCGGCGCGGACCTTCGAGGCGAGCTCGCGGTAGTCGTAGCCCTCGCTGACGTCGGCGATGACGTAGGCGGCGGCCTCGGTGAAGGCGCAGAAGTGGCGGATCTCGGTCTCGCGGTGGGCGGGCAGCGCGAAGACGGGGAGGGCGCCGATGCGGAACAGCGCGAAGATCACTTCGAAGAACTCGGCGACGTTCGGGAGCTGGACGACGACGCGGTCGCCCTTGCCGATGCCGTGGGCGAGGAAGCCGGCGGCGAGCCGGTCGGCGCGCAGGTCGAGCTCGCCGTAGGTCCAGCGGCGTCCCTCACCCGAGGGGTCCACGATCGCGATCCGGTCCGGATGCGCCTGCGCGCGCTCGCGCAGCATCTGCCCGAACGTTTCTCCCCGCCAGTAGCCCGCCGCGCGGTAGCGCTCGGCGAACTCCGCCGGATAGCCCGGAGCGTCGGTCATCCCGGTCACTGGTCAACCCCCACAGCCTGCAGGAACGTCTGGAACTTGGCGCCGGTCTCGGCCGTCTCGGCCTCCGGCGAGGACTGCGCGACCACACCGGCCCCCGCGTACAGCCGCAGGGTGCGCTGCTCGGCCTCCGCGCAGCGGATGGTGACGACCCATTCGCCGTCGCCGCTCGCGTCGCCCCAGCCGACCATGCCGGTGAAGAAGCCGCGGTCGAAGGGCTCCAGCTCGCCGATGACGTCGCGCGCGGTGGTGGTCGGAGTGCCGCAGACGGCGGGCGTGGGGTGCAGCGCGGAGGCCAGCTCCAGCGCGGACACCGCCGGGTCGGCCGGCTCGCCGGTCACGGTGGTCGACAGGTGCCACATGGCGGCCGTGCGCACGAGCGTGGGTCGCTCGGGCACGTGCAGAGTGCGGCAGTACGGGGCGAGGGCCTCGCGGACGGCGTCCACGACGACGGCGTGCTCGTGCAGGTTCTTCTCCGACTGCAGGAGGGCCGCGGCGCGGCGGACGTCCTCGGCGAGGTCGGCGCTGCGCGGCGTGGAGCCGGCCAGCGGGTTGGCGACGAGGGTGCCGCCGCGCCGGGAGACCAGCAGTTCGGGGCTCGCGCCGAGCAGGGTGCGGCCGGGGCCGGTGGGCAGGGCGAAGGTGTAGCCGGAGGGGTCGCGGCGGGCCAGGCGCTGCAGCAGCGCGGGCAGGTCGAGGTCGCGGTCGGAGGTGAGCTCCAGGGTGCGGGCGAGGACGACCTTGGCGAAGTCGCCCCGCCGCATGCGGCGGACGGCCTCGGCGACGGCGGCGCCGTAGCCGGCGGGCTCCGGCACGGGCCGGACGTCCCAGCGGGCCGCGCCGGGGGCGGCGGCCGGCAGGGCGACCAGCGGGTCCTCGGCGAGCGGCGGCGCCCAGCGGACGGCCTCGGGCACGGCCAGCGCGGCGGGCGCGGCCTGGTCGAAGGGGATCGCCCCGACGACGACCGGGGCCTCGTCGCCGGCGAGCACGCGGGCGGCGAGGGTCTCGGCGACGCGCTGCGCCACGGGGGCGGTGCCGTGCGGCACCTCGGCGCGGACGCCGTGGGCGAGCAGGGTGCGGGTCGGGGAGGCGAAGAACCGGGCCCGGCCGGGCTCGTAGGCGTCGAGCAGCGAGGTGGCGGCGCCGACGGTGTCACCCCTGACGGGGGCGCCGGGCTCGCTGCCGCCCGGCCGGTCCGCGACGTGGTGAGCGGTGGTCACCTTTGCTGCTCCGTTCCTCCGGTGGGTCGCACCGGGTGGGTCTTGCGTGAAGTGTTCGGGTGGCGGCTGGCCTTATGGGCCATCGGTGCGTCGCCGGACGGGCTCAAATTCTTTGAGCCCGTCCGGCGATTGAGGACCGGGGTCCGGGGCGGAGCCCCGGGAGACGGCGGCGCCGTCAGGCGCGCAGCGTCGCGCCTCCGTCGACGTACAGGTCGTGCATCGTGATGTGCCGCGCGCGGTCGGAGACGAGGAAGGCGACCGCGTCGGCGATGTCCGAGGGTTCGGCGATGCGGCCGAGGGGGATGCCGACGCGGTACGAGGCCGGGTCGCCGTCGATGACGCGCTGGGGCGCCTGCTCGTCGGCCCACAGCCCGCGCTGCATGGCGGTGTCGGTGGAGCCGGGCGAGACGACGTTGCAGCGGATGCCGCTGCGGGCCAGCTCCAGGCCGAGGCACTTGGTGAACATGGTGGCGGCGGCCTTGGAGGCGGCGTACGCGGCCATGCTGGTGCGCGGCACGCCCGCGGCGTTGGAGCCGACGGTGACGATGCAGCCGGAGCGGCGTTCGGTCATCCGGCGGGCGACGGCGCGCGAGGTGTTGAAGACGCCGGTGGAGTTCACGGCGAAGGTGCGGTGCCAGACGTCGTCGGTGATGTCGACGACGGGCGAGGTGCGCAGCACGCCCGCGACGTTGACGAGGATGTCCAGCGGGCCGACGGTGGTCTCGACCTCGCCGACGACGGCTTCGACGGCGGCGCTGTCGGCCACGTCGGCGGTGTGGGCGGTCACCTTGTCGCGGCCGAGCTCGGCCTCCAGGTCCTTGATGCCGTCCGGGGTCCAGTCGAGGGCCGCGACGCGCGCTCCCCGGGCGACGAGGGCGCGGGTCACGGCCTCGCCTATGCCCTGGCCGGCGCCGGTCACCAGCGCGACGCGGCCGGAGAGTTCTGACTGCTGCACGGCGGTTCCCCCGATTCCGGTTCTCACACTCAAACTAAGGCAAGCCTTACCTTACATGACCACCGCGGCCTGTTCGGCCGGGACCGCCGCCCGCCGCGGGGGGCGCCCTACCCGCTCCGCGCGCGGGGGGCGCACAGCAAGGCTTAGGTTAGGCTAACCTCACGCTCTTGCCTATAGGGGGGCGGCCCCCGGCTCGCCGGCGACCGCCCCCTGGCAAGGCGGGAACTGTCCGTGTGTCAGGTCGTCGCGAGCTCCAGGGCGGGCACGCCCGGCGCGGCGACCCCGAAAGTCTGCGCGTACAGCGACAGCTCCGCCTCCAGGGCCCGCACGATCGTTGCGACCCTGCGGAAGCCGTGCCCCTCGCCCTCGAAGGCGAGGTAGGTGTGCGGCACCCCGCGGCCGGCCATCGCCGCCAGCAGCCGCTCGCTCTGGGCGGCCGGGCAGACGGGATCGGCCAGCCCCTGCAGCAGCAGGAACGGCGCCGAGATCCGGTCCGCGCGGCGCAGCGGCGAGCGCTCCGCGTACAGTCCGGGCACCTCGTCCCGCGGGCCGATCAGCCAGTCCAGGTAGCGCGACTCGAAGTCGTGCGTGCCGTCCTCCGCCGTCCAGCTCTCCAGGTCCAGCACCGGGTAGAGGACCGTGCCGCACGCGTAGAGCGACGTGGCGGCGAGGGAGGCCACGGCCGTCCAGCCGCCCGCGCTGCCGCCGCGGACCGCGATCCGGGCCGGGTCGGCGAGGCCCTCGGCGGCCAGCGCCGCGGCCACCGCCGCGCAGTCCTCGACGTCCACCACGCCCCACTGCCCGCGCAGCCGCTCGCGGTAGGCGCGCCCGTAGCCCGTCGAACCGCCGTAGTTCACCTCGGCGACGCCGATGCCCCGCGAGGTGAAGAAGACCGTCACCAGGTCGAGCACGAGCGGCGACCGGGCGGTCGGGCCGCCGTGCGCCCACACCACGTAGGGCGGCAGCTCGCCCTCGGGGGCGGTGTGGCCGGGGTTGCGCGGCGGGTAGAGGTTCGCGTGCACCTCGCGCCCGCCCGGGCCCGCGAAGGCGCGCACCACCGGCTCGGGGTAGTACGCGGGATCCACGCGGTCGGTGTGCCGGGCGCCGACGGGCCGGGCGCGGCCCGTGCAGGCGTCGAGCTCGACGACCTCGTACGTGCTGCGCGGGCTCGCCGCGACACCCACGACGCGGGTGCCGCTCACCGCCAGCGTCGGCGCCCACTCCGTCCACGGCCCGGCGACGTCGGCGATCGTGCCGCTCGCCGGGTCGAGGACGCCGAGGACGGCGGCGCCCCGGCCGTGGACGGCGGCGATCAGCCCGCCGGGCAGGGGCGCGAACCAGCGCTGCCCCACGCGCCACAGCGGTCCGGCGAACTCCTCCTCGCGGCGGCACAGCGCCGTGCTCCGCCCCGTCTCCGGGTCGACGCGGTACAGGTTCCACCAGCCGGAGCGGTCGCTCGCCGCGACCAGCGCGCCGCCGGCCGTCCACTCCGCCTGGGCGACGGACTCCCGCGGCCCGCCCAGGACGGTCCGGGCGCCGGGCAGCCGCCCGTCCGCCGAGACCCGGGCGACCTTCAGCTCGGTGCCCTCCCACGGCATCCGCGGGTGGTCCCAGGCGATCCAGGCCGCCCGCGTGCCGTCCGGGGAGAGCCGGGGCCCGGTGACGAAGCGGTTCCGGCCGTCCGTCAGCTCCCGTACCGCGCCGTGGTCCCGCGCGGCGGAGCCGTCCAGCGGCACGGCCACCAGCAGCCGGCGCACGTCGCACGGGCCCTCGCCCGTGAACTCCTCCAGGACGCACCACACCTCGCCGCGGCCGGGCAGCAGCACGGGGTCGGCCCAGCGCAGCCCGCCGCCCACGGACGAGACCGGCGTCAGCGGCCGCGGGGCGCTGCGGGCGCTCCCCGCCGGGGCGTCGGGCTCGAACGCGTAGAGCCGCTGGTCGGCGAAGTGGGTGAAGACCACGAGCGGGCCGCCGCTCTCCCGGGCCGCCGCGGCCCACGGCAGGCCGCCGTACTCCATGACGCGGTTGCGCACGTTCCACGGAGCGGGCAGCACCGTCTCCTCCGGGCCGCCGGCCCGCCGCCGCACCAGGGCGAAGCGGCCCTCCTCCGCCGGGCGGGGGCTCACCCACCACAGCTCGTCACCGACCGTGCCCACGAAGTCCGGGCCGCCGCCGTGCGACGCGGCGAGCTCCGCGCCGACCGGGGACTGCCAGGCTCCGTAGGGCACCGTGGACACCATGATCTGCTACGCCTCCTCGTGACGGTCCGTCGGACCGGGTCTATCGGGCCGGGCTCATCAGGCCGGTTCATCGGGCGGGTTTCAGCATCCTGTGTTCAGCAAGAAGTGGTCGAGCACCCGGACGCCGAAGTGCAGCGCCTCGACGGGGACCCGTTCGTCGACGCCGTGGAACAGCGCCTGGTAGTCGATGTCCTCGGGCAGCTTCAGCGGGGCGAAGCCGTAGCAGTCGATGCCCAGGCGCGAGAACTGGCCCGCGTCGGTGCCGCCGGACATGCAGAACGGCACCACGTGCCCCCCGGGGTCGAAGCGCTCGACCGCCTCGCGCATCCGGGCGAACAGCGCGGTGCCGAGCGGGGCCTGCAGCGCCTCCCCCCGCTGGTAGTACTCCCACTCCACGTGCGGGCCCGTGAGCTCGTCCATCGTCGTGCGGAAGTCGTCCTCGCCGCCGGGCACGACGCGCCCGTCCACGTGCCCCACGGCGGTCCCGGGGATCACGTTGACCTTGTAGCCGGCGTCCAGCATCGTCGGGTTGGAACTGTTGCGCACCGTCGGGGCGACGAGCCGGGAGGCCTCGCCCAGCTCCGCCAGCAGCGCGTCCACGTCGAAGTCCGGCGCGCCGGGGTCGGCCTCGATGCCGTGCAGGGCGGCGATCTCCGTGAGGGCGGCGCGCACGACCGGCGACAGCCGCACGGGCCAGCGGTGCCTGCCGATCCGGGTGAGGGCCTCGGCCAGCCGGGTGACCGCGTTGGCCTGGTTGGGCTTGGAGCCGTGGCCCGCCCGGCCGCGCGCGGTGAGCCGGAGCCAGGCCGTGCCCCGCTCCCCCGCCGCCACGGGGTACAGCCGCAGCCCGCCGTCCGCGTGGAAGGTGTACGCGCCGGACTCGCCGATGGCGTACCGGCAGCCTTCGAACAGCTCCGCGTGCTTCTCGGCGAGGAAGCCCGCCCCCGTCCAGGCGCGGTCCTCCTCGTCGGCCGTGAAGGCGAGCACGATGTCCCCCCGGGGTCTGGTGCCCGTGCGCGCCCAGGCCCGGACGACCGCGAGGACCATCGCGTCGGTGTTCTTCATGTCGACCGCGCCGCGGCCCCACACCACGCCGTCGCGGACCTCGCCCGAGAAGGGGTGGACGCTCCACTCGCCGGGGTCGGCGGGGACGACGTCGAGGTGGCCGTGGACCAGCAGCGCGGGGGCGCCCGGATCGGTGCCGGGGATGCGGGCGACGACGTTCGTGCGGCCGCGCTCCTTCTCCAGCACGGCGGGCTCGATGCCCGCCTCGCTCAGCGCCGCCGCGACGTACTCGGCGGCGGGCCGCTCCCGGCAGTCGCCGCCGCCGCGGTTGGTCGTGTCGATGCGGATCAGGTCCGAGGTGAAGCGCACCGCCTCGTCGAGCGCGCGCCCGTCCACCCCGGTCCCGGCCTCTTCCGTCGTGATCTCAGCCATACTGCTCCTCCACCGCGGCCGACACGACGGTCGTGACCGCCTTGAAGCAGCGGATGCCGTCGTACATGGTCGCCGTGGTGTACGAGACCCGCCGCTCGCCGCTCGGCACCACCCCCGGGACCACCGTCGCCGCGCCGGCCAGGTGGTCGGCGTCGAACTCGATGTCGACGGTGTACGGGCCCGTGCCCGTGGCGGGCTCGTACCGCACGGCGAGGGCCGTCGCCTCCTTGGCCGCGGCGCGGATGTCCGCGGCGGTGCGCGCGGGCGGCCGGCAGACGGCCGCGTAGCGCGAGACGCAGTCCTTGACGGCCACCGAACGGGCCCGCGGCGCATATCCCTTGGCGTCCGCGCAGGTCAGGTCGTCGCCCGTGACCAGCACCACCGGCACCCCGTACTCGGCGACGACCAGGGAGTTGAGCAGCCCCTCACTGGCCCGCGCGCCGCCCACCCACACGCCGGTGATCGTGTTGGCGAGGTAGGTGTGGGCGAGGACCCCCGGGGTGCCGGCGCCCGTGTGATAGCCCACGAAGGCGACGCCGTCCACATCGCCGTGCTGCACGCCCTCGACCATGCTGAGGCTCTTGTGCCGGCCGGTGAGCATCTGGGCGCGTTCGTCCAGCTCCTCCAGCAGCAGATTGCGCATGCCCCAGTGCGCCTCATTGACGAGGACCTCGTCGGCGCCCCCGTCGAAGAACCCGGCGATCGCCGCGTTCACGTCGGAGGTGAACAGGCGGCGGCACCTCTCCCACTGCGAGGCGCCGGGCAGCACGTCGGCCGGGCAGGTTACGCCGGTGACGCCCTCCATGTCCGCGGAGATCAGGATCTTCACCATGCATCAGTCCTACCGCAGGTCGCAGGCGGCCGCACGGGTGCTTGCAGCAGTCGCGTGGGGGAACCCGGCCGGGCAGCGGCCGTTCGGCGTACGGCGACCGCTGTCGATCAGGCGTTCGGCAGGTCGCGGCGGGAGCGGGGGAGGTCCAGTCAGAGCCCTGCGGAACCACCCGGAAGACGCCCGGACGGGATAGAGGTAAACCACCACCGGCGACTGGGGGAATTACTCATTCCAAGAATTCCCGCATTCTACCACGCCCACCGGATGGTTGAGTCAACTATGTCAAATAAAAAGGCAGTTGACGCCGACATTGACGTCGGCAATTATCGGTTCCCGGCGCCGGCCGGTGCGCTCCGTCAAGGGTTTTCCGACTCAACCGGCCCTCACACCAAGGACTCCGCATGCCCACCGTCGCGCTATCCCGAGGGCCTGTCGAATACACCGTCCTCGAAGGCCGTTCCGAAGCCGCTCCGCTCGTCCTCCTCCACGAGGGCCTCGGCTGCATCGCCATGTGGCGGCGCTTCCCGGCCCGCCTGGCAGCCGCCACCGGCCGCCGCACCCTGGTCTTCTCCCGCCACGGCCACGGGAGTTCGGGCCCGGCCCCGCGGGAGCGCACCCCGCGCTCCCTGCACGAGGAGGCGCACGAGGTCGTCCCCGAGCTGCTCGGCCGGCTCGGCTTCCGCCGCCCCGTGCTCGTCGGCCACAGCGAAGGGGCCTCGATCGCCCTGCTGCACGCCGCCGCCCACCCCGTCGAGGCCGTCGTCGCCATCGCCCCGCACCTCTTCGCGGAGGAACAAACGCTCCTCGGCGTCGCGGCCGCCCGCGCCGCCCACGCCTCCGGGCCGCTCGCCAAGGAGCTGGCCTTCTACCACCAGGACCCGGACACCGTCTTCCGCCGCTGGAGCGGCCTGTGGCTCTCCGAGGCGTTCCGCGGCTGGAACATCGAGGGCGATCTGTCCGGTGCCACTGCACCCGTGCTCCTCGTCCAGGGGGACGACGACCCCTACGGCACCACGGCCCACCTCGACGCCGCCGAGCGCGGCCTCGGCGGGCCCGTGCAGCGCCTGGAGCTCGCCGGCTGCGGCCACACCCCGCACCTCGAACGGACCGACGACGTCGTCGACGCCATCGGGACGTTCCTCACGAGCCGCCCCGGCGGCGCCGTAGTCGCTGCAGAACCCGCAGACCCCGCATCCCAGCCCTCGCGCCAGGAGGCCCGCCCATGAGCGACACCGACGACGTCCGCCTGGACGGCCTGCTCGCGGCCGCCGCCCGCCGGCACCCCGGCCGGCCCGCCCTCACCGCCCAGGGCCGCACCTGGACCTACGCCGAACTGGAACGGGCCGTCGGCGAGCTGGCGCGGCAGCTCCCCGCGGCCGGCCTGGAGCCCGGCGACCGGGTGGGCGTCCTCGCCCCCAAGGGCCCCGAAGCCGTCCTCGGCATCTACGCCGCCCTGCGCGCGGGCGCCGTCACCGCCCCGCTCGACGTCGCGGACCCGCCCGCCCGCACGGCCCACATGGTGCGCGGCGCCGGGCTGTCCCTGCTGCTCGCCTCCGACCGCTCGCTCGCCGGCTGCCGGCGCGCCGCCGGGGAGGCGGGCGCCGGCCCGGAGCCCGCCGAGGGCGTCCTGGAGCACGGTCTGAACTGGGTCCGCACGCTCCCGGCCGCGGACAAGCCCGCCCCGCTGCCCGCGCCCGCCGACCGCGGCGGCTACGTCCTGTTCACCTCCGGCTCCACCGGCCGCCCCAAGGGCGTGCTGCTCTCCCACGCCAACGTCGCCCACTTCGCCCTGTGGGCCGCCGCCGAGCTCGCCCTGACCGAGGAGGACCGGGTCGGCTCGCAGGCCGCCCTCACCTTCGACCTCACGACCTTCGACCTGTTCAGCACGGCCGCCGCGGGCGCCTGCGCCGTCCTCATGCCGGACGTCCTGCGCTCCTTCCCCCGGGACGTCGTCGGCTGGCTCCACGAGCAGCGCATCACCGCCTTCTACGCCGTGCCGTCGCTCTACCAGGGCATGCTCGAACGGGGCGGCATCGCCGAGCACTTCCCGCCCGCGCTGCGGGTGGCGGCCTTCGCCGGCGAGCCCTTCGCCCCGCGCCCCCTGGAGCGCTATCTGCGGCTCCTCGGCGACGTGCCCCTCTACAACCTCTACGGGCCGACGGAGACCAACGTCTGCACGTACAGCCGGGTGCCCGCCGACTGGACCGCGGACCAGGAGACGACCATCGGCAGGGCCATCGAGGGCGACGTCGTCGACGTCCTCGGCGAGGACGGCCTGCCCACCGACGGCACGGGCGAGATCCACGTCGCCGGCGCCACGGTCTTCCAGGGCTACCTGCAGGACGGGGCCCTCACCGACCCGACCCGCACGGTGCGCTTCCGCGACGGCGTCGCCCGCCGCGCCTACGCCACCGGGGACATCGGCCGCATCACCGCCGACGGCCGCGTCTTCCTGCGCGGCCGCGGCGACACCCAGGTCAAGCGGCGCGGTCACCGCATCGACCTGCTCGACGTCGAGAGCGCCGTGCTGTCGCTGCCGCACGTCGCGGCCGCCGCCGTCGTCGCCAAGGACGGCCCGCACCGGGGCGAGTTCTGGGCGTACGTCCAGAGCGGCGGCAAGGAGACCACCGCCGAGGAGACGCTCGCCGGCCTGCGCGGGCTGCTGCCGCTGCGCATGCTGCCCGACCGCGTCGTGCCCATGGCCGCCCTGCCCGTCAACGCCCGCGGCAAGGTCGACCGCCGCGCGCTCGCCGCCCGCACCGACTGACCCGATCCGCCGCACACCGCGCACCCCAACGGAGGAAACCGAAGTGAACACCGTAGAGGAACTCTGCACCCTGATCAGCAGCAAGATCACCTGGGGGCGCGGCGAGGAGCCGCAGCAGCTGAGCCCGGACACCCCGCTGCTCGAACAGGGCCTTCTGGACTCGCTGGCCATCATGCAGATCGTCGCCGCGCTCGACTCCCAGGCGGGCATCGTCCTGCCGGACACCGAGATCGTGGCGGCCAACTTCCGCAGCCCGCAGGCGCTGTGGGGCGTGATCGAGAACATCAGGGCGGGGGCCGCGCTGTGAGCGACGCATGCGCGGCCACCGAGCCGCACTCGACCGCGATGCCCGCACCGCTGCGCCGCGCAGGCGGAGAAGCGAACGGAGAGACACAGTGAATCCCGTGGACAGTCTGCTGCGCTCGGGGCCCGCCGGGGCCGAGGCCGTGGTCGACGCGTACCGCGAGCGGGCGCTGCCCCTGGTGGAGCAGCTCGCCGGGAAGGGCTTCCGCGACCAGTGGGAGACCCTCGCCGGGCTCGGCGTGCTCCGCCTGGATCCCCCGGAGCCGGAGCCCGGCGCGCCCGCCGGCCCCGCCGCGCCGGGGCCCGTCACCCGCTCGCTCGCCATGATCGAGGGCATCGGCCTGGCCGGCGCCGATCCCGGCGTCGTCTACGCGATGGCCTCCCAGGTGTTCGGCATGGAGTACCCGCTGCGCGCGGCGCTCCCCGCCGGCGCCTGGGAGTCGGTGGCCCGCATCCAGGACGGGCGGGAGCTGCTGTGCCACGCGCTCACCGAGCGCAAGGGCGGCAGCGACCCGCTGTCGATGGACACGCGCGCCCGGCGCGACGGCGACGGCTTCGTGCTGGACGGTGCCAAGACGTTCATCACGGCCGCCCCGGTGGCCGACCTGGCGCTCGTCTTCGCCCGTACGGGCGAGGGCCGTTCGCCGTTCTCCCTGTCCGCCTTCCTGTTCCCCGTCGCCACGCCGGGCGTGACCCGCGCCGACGCCTTCGCCAAGACCGCGCTGCCCGGCGTCCCGATGGGCGAGCTGGCCTTCGACGGCGTGCGGCTGCCGGCCGGCAGCCTCGTCGGCGGGGAGGGCTCGGGGCTGGCGCTCCTGACCTCCACGACCACGTGGGAGCGGGCCCTGCTGCTCGGCTACGCCCTCGGCCCCATGCGCCGCACCCTGCGGCGCATGGCGGACTGGGCGTGCGAGCGCGGCCACTTCGGCCGCCGCATGGGCGCCAGCCACCAAGTGGCCTCCCGCATCAGCGACATGGCGCTCGTCCTGCACCGCTCCCGCACGCTGCTGTACGGCATGGCCGCGCGGCTGGACGCGGGCACGCCCACGCGCCGGCTGTCGGCGGAGGCCGCCCTCACCAAGATCTCGGTCTCCGAGGACTACGTCCGGCTCACGGAGCACGCCACCGCGCTCTCCGGCGTACGGGCCTTCATCGCCGATTCCGAACTCCCCGCCGATCTGCACAGCCCGATGGCGGCCCTCACGTATGCAGGCCCCAACGACCTGCTGCGCATCGGTGTCGCCCGTGAATTCGGGCTGCCCGTCGAGAACTGACTCCCGCGCCCGAAGAACGGTTCCCGCCCGGGAACCCGATTTCCGAAAGGCCCCTCATGGCCCTGTCCTTGCCCACCGGGCTGCTGCCCGCCGAATTCGACGAAATCCTCGCGCTCGCCGAGGAGACGGGGGCGGCCCTCGCCCCCCACGCGGCCGACGTGGACGCGGGCCGCTCAGACGGCCACGAGACGTACCGGATCCTGCGCGAGGCCGGCCTGCTGGGCCTGCTCGTGCCGCGGGAGGCGGGCGGTGCCGGGCTCGGCTTCGCCGCCTACTCGGCGGTGCTGGCCGCGCTCGGAGCCCACAACGGCGCCGCGGCCCTCGGCTTCAACATGCACAACGTCGCCATCGGCTCGCTGTGCGAGTCCGCCGGCACGCCCCTGCCGCCCGCGGCGGAGGCCTTCCGGGCCTGGCTGTTCGACGAGGTGATCAGCGGCCGGAAGATGTTCGCCTCCGCCACCTCCGAGGCGGGCAGCGGCGCCAAGCTCCGCGGCGTGCGCACGTCCTACCGCCGCACGGGCGACGGCGACTACGTGATCATCGGCGAGAAGTCGTTCGTCTCGCTGGCGGGCGTCGCCGACTACTACGTGGTCGCGGCGCGCGCCGAGGGCACCGAAGGCACCGGCGAGGTCTCGCACTTCGTCGTCGCCGCGGACGATCCGGGATTGAGCTTCGGGGAGGTGCACAGCCTGTCCGCGATGTACGGCACGAGCACCGCGGGCATGGTCCTGGACGCGGTGACGGTGCCGCGCTCGCGGCTCTTCCTCGGCGTCGAGGGCATGTCCCTGTACAAGCTGGTGCGCGAGCCGCACTGGATGATCGCCGGCTACACGGGCGCGTACCTGGGCATCGCCGAGGCGATCCTGCGCTTCACCACCGATCACGTGGCCGCCTCCCCGAAGCGGGCCGGCTCGCCGGTGCTGCAGCGCGAGCTCGGCCGGATGTCCGCGCGGCTGGCCGCGGCCCGGGCCCTCGTCGCCGAGGCCGGGGCCCGCGTCGACGCGGCCCGCGGCAGCGCCGGGGCCAACGCCGCGGTGCACGCCGCGAAGTACGTCGTCGGCGAGACCGGTCCCGCGCTCGCCCAGGACGCCGTCCGCATCTGCGGCTCGGCCGCCGTGAGCCGGTCCCTGCCGCTGGAGCGGCTGCTGCGCGAGGCGTCCTTCGCCTCCGTGATGCCCGCCAAGCCGGAGGAGTGCCTGGAGTACCTCGGCAAGGCCGCGCTCGGCGTCAACCTGTACGACGCGACCGCGTTCGACTGGTGAGGGCTCACACGCAGCGGCGCGCCGGGGCGGCGGGGGCCGGGGCCTCCGCCGCGCCGGGCGTCCCGCGCGCCGCCGTCCCGGCCGTGACGTACGTGCTGTTCGTCGTGATGGCCGGCGGCACCGTCCCGACGCCCCTGTACGCCCTCTACGCCCAGCGGCTGCACCTGTCCCCGCCCGTCGTCGCCCTCGTCTTCGCCGCCTACGCGGTGGGCATCCTGGCCGCCCTGCTGCTCTTCGGCGGCCTGTCCGACAAGATCGGGCGGCGGGCGACGCTCGTCCCGGCGCTGGCCGTCGCCGCGGCGAGCAGCGTCGTCTTCGTCGTCCTGCCCACCCTTCCCGGGCTGTTCGCCGGGCGGCTGCTCTCCGGTATCTCGGTGGGGCTGACGACCGGTGCGGCCACCGCGTACCTCAGAGAGCTCCACCCCTCGCCGCCGCGCGCCGCCCTGATCGCCTCGGTCACCAACATGGCCGGGCTGGGCAGCGGGGCGCTGCTCTCCGGCGTGCTCGTGGAGTACGCGCCCGCGCCGGACGTGCTGCCGTACACCGTCCTGATCGTGCTGCTCCTGCCGGGCCTCGCCCTGTGGGGGCTGCCCGAGCGGGCCGCCCCGCGCGGGGGCGGCATCCGGCCGCAGCGGATCGGCGTGCCGCCGGCCGTGCGGCGGCCGTTCGCCGCCGCGGCCGCCGCGGTCTTCGCCTCCTTCTCCCTGCTGGGCCTGCTGGCCGCGCTCGCCGGCAACTTCCTCGTGCAGGGGCTGCACAACCACAGCCATCTGGCCGTCGGCCTGGTGGCGTTCAGCGCCTTCGGCTCCGCGGGGGCCGCCCAGCTCCTCGCGGTGCGTCTGGCGCCGCGCACCGGCCTGACCGTGGGCATGACCGCCGTCCCGCTCGGGCTCGGCCTCATCCTCGCCGGCCTGTCCGCCGCCTCGCTGCCCGTCTTCCTGTGCGGCTCCCTGCTGGGCGGCGCGGGCGCGGGCACCTCCTTCAAGTCCGGCCTGGCGCTGGTGACGGCCCAGGCGTCGCCCGACCGCGTCTCGGAGCTGGTCTCCGGCTACTTCGTCGCCGCCTATCTGGGCCTGACCGTGCCCGTCGCCGGCGTCGCCGTGCTGCTGGCGAACGGCACGCTCATGACGGCGGCCGGCGTCTTCGCCGGAGTGATCACGGTGCTGTGCCTGGGCAGCATCGGCGTCACCACGGCCCTCGGCAACCGCACCACGAACCGATGAGGACCCCGCAATGACCACCGCGCTCTCCCCCGTCGACCCCGACACCTACCGCTCCCTGATGGCCTCCCACCCCGGCGGGGTGGCCGTCGTCACCACCGACGACGGCCTCGGCACGCCGTACGGCTTCGCCTGCACCGCGTGGTGCGGGGTGTCGCTCGACCCGCCGCTGCTGCTCGTGTGCGCCTCCACGACGGGCAGCACCCTTCCGGTGCTCGCCGAGCGCGGCTGGTTCGCCGTCAACCTCCTGCACGGGGCGGGGCGCCGCGCGGCGGAGGCCTTCGCCCACCGGGGCGCGGGCCGCTTCTCGGCCGTCCCGTGGGAGCGGTCCCCGGCGACGGGCCTGCCGCTGCTGCCGGAGGACGCGCACACGGCGGCCGAGTGCCGCGTCCACCGCCTGGACCGCGCGGGTGACCACACGCTGGTCATCGGCGAAATAGTCCGCGCGGAACCCTTGCCGGGGGCGGACGGGACACCGCTGCTGTACGGCATGCGTAGGTATGCCACGTGGCCGCAGACGCCTTAGCCCGCCGTCGGCGGGACCCCGGGCACGTCGACGACGGCCGTCGTTGATTCCGCCGGACCCTCACCATCGTGGTGGATCACCGCTGCGGCGGAAGAACTTCCCCGGCGGAGCCGGAAATCTTCCCGCCGCAACGGCGGCACGCCCCCACCCCGAGGGTCCGGCGGAATCGACGACGGCCGTCACCCGTACTGCCGGACCCCACCGCGAGGGCCGGGCACCGCGGCGGCGGAAGAGGGCTGCCGGGCGCCGAGAGGCCGGCACCGCGCCCGGCGGAGCCGGGAACCCTCCCGGGCGGAGCCCGGAGTTCTCCCCCGCCGCCACGGCGGAACACCCCCACCCCGAGGGTCCGGCGGAATCGACGACCGCCGTCACCCGTACCGCCCCGGACCCCACCGCGAGGGCCGAGCGCCGCGCCCCGCGGAGCCGGGACACCGGCCGGGCGGAGCCCGGAGTTCTCCCCCGCCGCGGGGGTCCGGCGGCAGCCGGGCGGGCGCGACCCGCGCGTGCCCGCCCCCGCCGGACGGCTAGTCCGCGTGGCCGAGCTGGAGGTCCCGCTCCGTGCGGCCGCCGCCGGCGACCTGGAGCACCGTGGCCACCGGCGGGTACCCCGCGGCGATGACCGTGTACTCGCCGGCCGACAGGTCGACGAAGCGGAACGCCCCGTCGGCCCCGGTCGTCGCCGTGTCGACGACGTTGCCCGCGGCATCGAGGAGCGTGACGCGCGCGTCCTCGACGAGCCGTCCGCCGCCCGCGCGGACCACGCCGCGCAGCACCGCGCCGCCGGCGAGCTCGATGTCCTGGCGGGTCTCGCGGCAGGACTGGACCGTCACCGGCAGCGCGGCCGGCCGGAAGACGGGCGCGCTGCCGGCGAGGGTGTACTCCCCGGCGATGAGCTCGCCGATGTCGTAGCCGCCGTCGCGCCCGGTGCGGGTGGAGGCGACGACCTCGCCGTGCACGTTGGTCAGGGTGACCAGGGCGTCCCGGACGGGCGAGCCGTCGGCGGTGAGCACGGTCCCGGCGAGCCGCCCGGCGCCGCCGAGGACGACGTCGAGCTCGACGGGCCGTTCGCCGACGGTGACGGTGACGGCCTGCGGCTGGTGGCCGCCGGCCGCCGCGATGAGGACGTAGGAGCCGGTGCCGGGGGTGCTGAGCGCGTACCGCCCGTCCTCGCCGGTCGCTCCGCGGCCGACCTGCCGGCCCCCGCCGTCGATCAGGGTGAGGGCGGCGCGGGGGACGGTCGTGCCGTCGTGGTGCTGGACGACCCCGGTGACGGGGATGCCGGGGACGAAGGGGGGTTCCTCCTCCGGCGGGGCGGTCCGCGCCGACGGGATGACGGGGGCTTCTGCGAGGTTTTGGGACACCGGCGTTTTCTCCTTCAGCAGGAAGGCGAGTAAAAGGCCCAGGACGAGCACGGGTACGAGGTACAGGAAGATCCGCGGCACGGCGTGCGCGTACGCCCGTGCGTAGCCGCTGTGGAGTTCGGGGGGCAGGGCGCGCAGCAGCCGCGGCGCGAGGGGGCTGCCGGCCTCTCCGCCGGCGAGGCGGCGCGCGGCCAGCGTGCCGAGGACGCCCGCGCCGAGCGCCCCGCCGAGCTGGCGGAAGTACGCGGCGGCGAGGGTCGCGGCGGCGCGGTCCGCGGCGGGGACGGAGCGCTGCGCGGCCCGCACGGCGGCCGGCACGGCAAGGCCCGCACCGGTGCCGAGGAGCGCCGTCCAGAGGGTGTAGGCGGGCCACGTCGTGGCGGTGCCGAGCCGGGAGAGCAGGCAGGCCCCGGCGGCGGCCGCGCCGCAGCCGGCGGCGGCGAAGAGCCGGCAGCGGCCGGTGCGGCGGGCGAGCTGTCCGCTGATGAGGGAGCCGAGGACGGCGCCGGCCGTCAGGGGCAGCACGAGCAGCCCCGAACGGACGGCGCCCGCGCCGTCGGCCATCTGCAGGAAGGCGGGCAGAGTGCCGGCGGCGCCGAAGAGGGCGGCCCCGGCGGCCGCGCCGAGGAGGGCGCAGGCGACGAAGGCCGGTGAGCGGAACAGCCGCGGCGGGACGAGGGGTTCGGCCGCGAGGTTCTCGGCGACGACGAGGAGCAGCGCGGTGCCGAGGGCGGCCGCGGCGAGTCCGAGGGTGACGCGCGAGGGCCAGGGGCTGCCGGCCCGGGTGGCCAGCAGCACGAGGCTGACGGAGAAGGCCGCGAGGAGCAGGGCGCCGAAGACGTCGAAGCGGGCCCTGGGCGCGGGCCCGGGGAGCCGCAGGCCGAAGGCGACGGCGAGGAGGGCGAGCACGCCGAGGGGGACGTTGAGGTCGAAGCACCAGCGCCAGGAGACGTGGTCGGTGAGGAGGCCGCCGAGCGGGGGCCCGGCGACGGTGGCGAGCCCGAACACGGCCGCGGCGGCGCCGAGATGGCGGGCGCGCTCGCGGGCCGGCACGAGGCCGGCGATGATCGCGTGGATGCCGGCCAGCACCCCGCCGCCGCCGATCCCCTGCAGGGCGCGGAAGGCGACGAACGTGTCCATGCTGTGCGCCCGGGCCGCGAGGGCGGAGGCGGCGGCCAGGAGGACGAGGGCGAAGGCGAACACGCCCTTGCGCCCGGCGGCCTCGCCCAGCCTGCTGCACAGGGGCAGGGCGACGGCGGAGCCGAGCAGATAGGCCGTGATCACCCAGGGCGCGCGGCCGGGGCCGTGCAGTTCGCCGGTGATCGTGGGCAGGGCGGTGACGACGGTGGTCTGGTCGAGCGCGGCGAGGAGCAGCGCGAGCAGCAGCCCGGCGAGGACCACGCGCAACCTCCCGCGCCCGGCGGGTGGTTCGGGCGGCGCCTCGAAGGCGGGGGCGGCGCCGGGCGCGGGCAGGGCGGGCGCCGGCCCGTCGCTCTGTACCAAGGTGGTCCCGCCCACGTACCGCTCCCCTCGTCACGCCTGCTGTCGCCGCCCTTTTCTCGCATTTCGCGCCGACGGCGAGCAACCGAGGGGATTGACCCGAGAGGCCGTCCGTGGGGCTTTTGCGCCGGTCGGAGGCATACGACGGCCCGGCGTGGCGCCGGGGAAACCACCCGAAACGGTGAAGCCCGGACCGTGGCCGGTCCGGGCTTCCACCGGTAAAGGGCGCGGCTGCGCGCCCGCCGTCCGGGGCTACTTCTCGACCTCCGCGGCCAGCTTGGCGAGCACCGCGTCGTAGATCCGGCCGAGGCCCTTGGGGGCGAAGGTCCGCTCGAAGATGCCGCCGATGCCGCCGGCGCCGTTCCACACGGTGCTGACGACGGCCCTGGCCTTGCCCTCCCCGGCCGGGGTGACGGTCCAGGTGGTCACCATGGAGGAGTTGCGGTCCTTCTCGACCAGCTGCCCGGTGGTGGGCTCGGTGACCTCCAGCAGGCAGTCGCGGACGCGCTTGCTGGTGGCCTGGAGCTTCCAGTGCACGAGGGTGCCCTCGCCGTCCCCGCCCTCGCGCACCTCGTACTCGCTGAAGTGCTCGGGCAGCAGCTTGGCCCGGGTGCCGGTGTAGTCGGCCAGCGCGTCGAACACCTCCTCGGGGTCCGCCGCGATGATCCGCTCCGTGGTGGCCTCGACCTGGCCCATGGCTTGTCCTCCGGACGTCGTACCGAACTGCTACCGAACCGCTGCGCGCTGAGCGCGACGTACTTCGCCGCACAGCCAACCACCAACGGCACACCCGCCCAAATCCGGACCCCCTCCCCCGGAACGAACACATGCCCCAGTCTCGAAAAGGAGGGATCGAACGTGAGGACGCCCCGGGGCCGCCCCGCCGATCACTCCGGTCGCACTGGTCGCACTGGTCGCACCGGTCAGGCCAGGCGCGCCAGCGCCTCGTGCGCCGCGGCGCGGAGGCGCTCGTGCTCGCGGGCCGCGACCAGGGCGTCCTCGGCGCGGCGGTCGCCCAGGGCGCCCAGGCCCTCCACGCAGGCGCGGGCGACGGGCCAGCAGTGGTCGCGGGCCGCCAGGAGCCGTTCGAGCGTGGCGAGCAGGGCGGGGACGGACTCGGGGGCGCGCAGCTCGGTCAGCAGGCGGACGGGGTGGAGGGCGTAGGCGGTGCGCAGGGGGTTGGTGGCGAGGGCCGCCGCCGCGCGGGCGGTGCGGGGGTCGCCGAGGCGGGCGAGGACGAAGGCGGCGGTGGCGCAGCGCACCGGTTCGCGGTAGTTCAGGAGCAGTATGAGCGTCTCGAAGGCCCTCCGGTCGCCCTCCGCCCCCAGCACGAAGGCGGCGATCTCACGGGCCCACAGGGGCTGTTCGGGGGCGGTCAGGATCGCGGCGAGCTCGTCCCGGCGGGCCCGCCGGGCGGGCGGGCCGCCGTCGCGGGAGCGGACGAGCGCGAGCAGCCGCTCGAAGGAGGCGAACTCGGCCTGCGTGACCAGCTCGGCCCGCACCCGTTTCACCAGCGCACGGAATTCCTCTTCTGCCCTCTCGGTCCCTGTCACTGCCCGCTTCTCCTCCCCGAGTGGCCTGTGCCACATGGTAGGTCGCGCGTCCGCCCCCTGGCGCTCTTGGTTACCCGTGAGTTAATCTCCCGGCAAGAGCGGTACCCCCGCTCGGGCGGCCTGGTGACGCAGCCGCCCGCTGCTTCGACGTCGGTTCGTCGGTTCGGCCCGTCGAGTACGGCACGGCCCCGGGACAGGGCCTGCCGGTCGCAACAACTCCCTTTCCGCGGTCGCCCCTTACCCGTACCCGGAAACGCATCCGACCGACGCATCCCCGCGCGCACGGGGACCACCTCCTGGAGTCTCGCGATGGACCGTACGTCCACCCCTCCGCCGGCCGGGCCGCCCGGTCTCCCCTCCCCCGCCCCCTTGCGGACCGTGGCCGTCGTGGGCCTCGGCACCATGGGCACCGGCATCGCCGAAGTCCTGGTCCGGGCCGGCCGCGACGTCGTCGGCATCGACGTCTCGGAGGCCGCGGCGGCGCACGCCGTCCGCACGCTCGGGAGCGCCACCGCCCGCGCGGTGCGCCGCGAGCGCATCACCGAGGACGAGCGGCGGGCCGCGCTCGCCCGCTTCCGCACGTCGACGGATCTGCGGGCGGCGGCGGGCGCCGACCTGGTGATCGAGGTCGTGCCCGAGGACTACGCGCTCAAGCACGAGGTGTTCACCGCGCTGGACGCGATCGTGGGCCCGGCGACGATCCTGGCGACGGGCACCAACGCGCTGTCGGTGACCCGGCTGGCCGCGGACTCGGCCCGCCCCGAGCGGGTGCTGGGCATGCACTTCTTCAACCCGGCGCCGGCGATGAAGCTGGTGGAGGTCGTCTCGTCGGTGCTCACCGCGCCCGCCGCCGTCTCGGCCGTCACCGCGCTCGCCCGCGAGCTGGGCAAGGAGCCCGTCGCGGTCGGCGACCGGCCCGGCTTCGTCGCCGACGGGCTGCTCTTCGGCTACCTCAACCAGGCGGCCGCGATGTACGAGTCGCGGTACGCGAGCCGCGAGGACATCGACGCGGCGATGCGGCTGGGCTGCGGCCTGCCGATGGGCCCGCTCGCCCTGCTGGACCTGATCGGCATCGACACCGCGCGCACGGTCCTGGAGGCCATGTACGCGGCCTCCCACGACCGGCTGCAGGCGCCCGCGCCCATCCTCGGCCAGCTCGCCGAGGCGGGCCTGACCGGCCGCAAGGCGGGCCGCGGCTTCTACACCTACGACGGGCCGGACTCGGCGGTGGTCGTGCCGGACGCGCAGACGCCCGGCACGGGCGGGAGCGGGGCCGCACCGCGCGAGGTGCGCGCGGTCGGCGTGGCCGGGTCGGGCACGATGGCGAGCGGCATCGCCGAGGTCTTCGCCAAGGCCGGGTACCGCGTGGTGCTCGCCGCTCGCACGCAGGAGAAGGCCGGGGCCGCCAAGGCGCGGGTGGCGAAGTCCCTGGCGCGCTCAGTGGACAAGGGCCGCCTGACGGCCGCCGAGCGGGAGGCGGCCCTGGCCGCGATCACGCCCGCGGGCTCGCTGGACGCGTTCTCCGGCGTGGACCTCGCCGTCGAGGCGGTGGCGGAGGACCTGGCGGTCAAGCAGCAGCTGTTCGGCACGCTCGACAAGGTCTGCAGGCCGGGCGCGGTGCTGGCCACGACCACGTCCTCGCTGCCCGTCGTCGCCCTGGCCCGCGCCACCTCGCGCCCGCAGGACGTCATCGGGATGCACTTCTTCAACCCGGCGCCGGCGATGAAGCTCGTGGAAGTGGTCCGTACGGTCCTCACCGCGGACGACGTGCACGCCACCGTCCGCGAGGTCTGCACCCGGTTGCGCAAGCACCCGGTGGACTGCGGCGACCGGGCCGGGTTCATCGTCAACGCCCTGCTGTTCCCGTATCTGAACAACGCGGTGAAGATGGTGCAGGAGCACTACGCGAGCCCGGACGACATCGACGCGGCGATGAAGCTCGGCGGCGGCTATCCGATGGGCCCCTTCGAACTGCTGGACGTGGTGGGGCTGGACGTGTCGCTGGCCATCGAGCGGGTCCTGCACCGCGAGTTCCGCGACCCGGGCCTGGCTCCGGCGCCCCTGCTGGAGCACCTGGTGGCGGCGGGCTGCCTGGGCCGCAAGACGGGCCGCGGCTTCCGCGAGTATGCGAAGGCCTGAGCGGACGGCGCGCGAGTACGACGCGGGCTGGGGCGGGCTGCTCGAACCGGGGGACGGTCCGTCCCGGCGCGCCCGTGCGGACGCGTGTTACGTTCCCCACATGCCCCAGCCCGCCAAGGCCGTCCGCGCTCCGCGCACGGCCGACGAAACACCCCGTGAGACCCGAGATCCGCACCCCGGCACCGAGAGCGCCGGCAGCCGCCGGGCCGCCGCGCAGCGCCTGACCATGCGCCGCAAACTCGCCACCGCCGCGATGGAGTTGTTCGCGACCAAGGGCTACGAGGCGACGACCGTCGACGAGATCGCGGCCGCGGCCGGCGTCGCCCGCCGCACCTTCTTCCGCCACTTCCGCTCCAAGGAAGAGGCCATCTTCCCCGACCACGACGACACCCTCGTGCGGGCGGCGGGGGTGCTGGACGCGGCCCCGCCGCACGAGAACCCCCTCGACACCGTCTGCCGGGGCATCAAGGAGGTCATGCGGATGTACGCGGCCTCCCCGGCCGTGTCCGTGGAGCGCTACCGCCTGACCCGTGAGGTGCCGGCCCTGCGCGAGCGCGAGATCGCCTCCGTCGCCCGCTACGAGCGGCTGTTCACCCGCTATCTCCTCGGCCACTTCGACGAGGGCGCGCACCACGTCGGCGACGACGACCCGCTGCTCGCCGAGGTCGCCGCCTCGGCCGTCGTCACCGCGCACAACCACGTCCTGCGGCGCTGGCTGCGCGGCGGCGGGCAGGGCGACGTGGAGGCCCAGCTCGACCACGCGTTCGCGATCGTGCGGGAGACCTTCGGCACGGGCATCGGGGCCGGGCGCTCCCGGCAGGAGGAGGCCCCGGGCGCCACGGCGCGGGCCGAGGGCGAGGTGCTGGTGACGGTGGCGCGGACGGACGCGCCGCTCGGCGAGGTCATGCGGGCGATCGAGAAGGCGCTCAAGAAGAAGTAGGACATCTCCCGGTATTTGCTGACGAAGGCCGCCCCTGTGGGGCGGCCTTCGTTGCTCATGCGTGCCGTCCGGGTGACATCTGAGAGAAATTGTTGGCACCGAGTGTCTTGTCGTGTGGCACGGCGTGCCATACGTTGTCCGTGTCCGGGCGGCCGGCGCGCTGACACAACCGTCGCGCGCCGGCTGTCCCCGCAAGCATCTTGTGCGCCCGGACGCCTGCGTCACAGGCACTCCCACCGCGCCCACCGGCGCCGGGTCGAAGCTGCACCGAGCACCGCCCCGCACCACCCGCCGAACCGACGGCACCGCCTCTGTACCCCTTCCCGCACCACCCCCGACGTTCCTTCAAGCCGTTTCCCCGACGTGCTTCGCCGGAGGCAATACCGTGAACCAGATACTCGACGCCATCCTCGCGCCGGACACCACCACCGAGGACTTCGCGGCCCTGACCGTCCCCGACTCCTACCGCGCGGTGACCGTGCACAAGGACGAGGCCGGCATGTTCGAGGGCCTCTCCACCCGCGAGAAGGACCCGCGCAAGTCGCTGCACGTCGAGGAGGTGCCGGTGCCCGAACTCGGGCCCGGCGAGGCGCTCGTGGCCGTCATGGCCAGCTCCGTGAACTACAACTCCGTCTGGACCTCGATCTTCGAGCCCGTGTCGACGTTCGCCTTCCTCGAGCGCTACGGCAAGCTCTCCCTGCTCGCCAAGCGGCACGACCTGCCGTACCACGTCATCGGCTCCGACCTCGCGGGCGTCGTCCTGCGCACCGGCCCCGGCGTCAACGCCTGGAAGCCCGGCGACGAGGTCGTCGCCCACTGCCTGTCCGTGGAGCTGGAGTCCGCCGACGGCCACGACGACACGATGCTCGACCCCGAGCAGCGCATCTGGGGCTTCGAGACGAACTTCGGCGGCCTCGCCGAGATCGCTCTCGTGAAGTCCAACCAGCTCATGCCCAAGCCGCGCCACCTCAGCTGGGAGGAGGCCGCCGCCCCCGGCCTGGTCAACTCCACCGCCTACCGCCAGCTCGTCTCCCGCAACGGCGCCGGCATGAAGCAGGGCGACAACGTCCTGATCTGGGGCGCCAGCGGCGGACTCGGCTCGTACGCCACGCAGTTCGCGCTCGCCGGCGGCGCCAACCCGATCTGCGTCGTCTCCAGCGACAAGAAGGCGGAGATCTGCCGGGCGATGGGCGCCGAGGCGATCATCGACCGGAGTGCCGAGGGCTACCGGTTCTGGAAGGACGAGCAGGAGCAGGACCCGCGCGAGTGGAAGCGCTTCGGCAAGCGCATCCGCGAGCTGACCGGCGGCGAGGACGTCGACATCGTCTTCGAGCACCCCGGCCGCGAGACCTTCGGCGCGTCCGTCTACGTCACGCGCAAGGGCGGCACGATCGTCACCTGCGCGTCGACGTCCGGCTACAAGCACGAGTACGACAACCGCTACCTGTGGATGTCGCTGAAGCGCATCGTGGGCTCGCACTTCGCCAACTACCGCGAGGCGTGGGAGGCCAACCGCCTGATCGCCAAGGGGAAGATCCACCCCACGCTGTCGAAGACGTACCGCCTGGAGGACACCGGGCAGGCCGCGTACGACGTGCACCGCAACCTCCACCAGGGCAAGGTCGGCGTGCTCGCGCTGGCCCCCGAGGAGGGCATGGGGGTCCGCGACGAGGAGATGCGGGCGAAGCACATCGACGCCATCAACCGCTTCCGGAACGTGTGAGCCGACTGCGATGACGGAACGTCAAAAAGACCGGCCCTGGCTCATGCGGACCTACGCCGGGCACTCCACCGCCGAGGCGTCCAACGAGCTCTACCGGCGCAACCTCGCCAAGGGCCAGACCGGTCTCTCGGTCGCGTTCGACCTGCCGACGCAGACCGGCTACGACTCCGACCACATCCTCGCCCGCGGCGAGGTCGGCCGGGTCGGCGTGCCGGTCGCGCACCTCGGCGACATGCGGCGGCTGTTCCAGGACATCCCGCTGGAGCAGATGAACACCTCCATGACCATCAACGCCACCGCCATGTGGCTGCTGGCCATGTACCAGGTGGTCGCCGAGGAGCAGGGCGCCGACGTCACCAAGCTGCAGGGGACGACGCAGAACGACATCGTCAAGGAGTACCTCTCGCGCGGGACGCACGTCTTCCCGCCGGGGCCGTCGCTGCGGCTGACCACGGACATGATCACGTACACCGTGGCGCACATCCCCAAGTGGAACCCGATCAACATCTGCAGCTACCACCTGCAGGAGGCGGGCGCCACTCCCGTCCAGGAGATCGCCTACGCGATGTCCACTGCCATCGCGGTGCTGGACGCGGTGCGGGACTCCGGCCAGGTGCCGCAGGAGAAGTTCGGCGACGTCGTCGCCCGGATCTCCTTCTTCGTCAACGCCGGCGTCCGCTTCATCGAGGAGATGTGCAAGATGCGGGCCTTCGGCCGCATCTGGGACAGGATCACCCGCGACCGCTACGGCATCGCGAACCCCAAGCAGCGCCGCTTCCGCTACGGCGTGCAGGTCAACTCCCTCGGCCTGACGGAGGCGCAGCCGGAGAACAACGTCCAGCGCATCGTCCTGGAGATGCTGGCCGTGACCCTCTCCAAGGACGCCCGGGCCCGCGCCGTGCAGCTGCCCGCCTGGAACGAGGCGCTGGGCCTGCCCCGGCCCTGGGACCAGCAGTGGAGCCTGCGGATCCAGCAGGTCCTCGCGCACGAGAGCGACCTGCTGGAGTACGACGACATCTTCGCGGGCTCGCACGTCATCGAGGCGAAGGTGGACGCGCTCGTCGGGGAGTGCCTGGCGGAGATCGACCGGATCCAGGAGATGGGCGGCGCGATGGCGGCCGTGGAGTCCGGCTACCTGAAGGCCCGGCTGGTCTCCTCGCACGCCGAGCGCCGGGCCCGGATCGAGGCCGGCGAGGAGAAGATCGTCGGCGTCAACTGCTACGAGTCGACCGAGCCCAACCCGCTCACCGCCGACCTCGACACCGCGATCATGACCGTGGACCCGGCCAACGAGGCCCGCGTCGTCGCCGCCCTGCACGCCTGGCGCGAGAACCGCGACGAGGGCCGCGCCCAGGAGTCGCTGGCCGCCCTGAAGAAGGCGGCGGCCGGCTCGGAGAACCTGATGGCACCCACGCTGGAGTGCGTCCGCGCCGGCGTCACGACCGGGGAGTGGTCGTGGGCCCTGCGCGACGTCTTCGGGGAGTTCCGCGCCCCCACGGGCGTGAGCAGCGCCCCCGTGGCGGTCGCCGCGGAGGCCGGCACCCCGCTGGCCGCCGTCCGCGCCAAGGCGGCCCGCACGGCCGAGGAGCTGGGCAGCGGCAAGCTGCGCCTGCTCGTCGGCAAGCCGGGCCTGGACGGCCACTCCAACGGCGCCGAGCAGATCGCCGTCCGGGCGCGCGACGCCGGCTTCGAAGTGGTCTACCAGGGCATCCGGCTGACCCCCGAGCAGATCGTCTCGGCGGCCGTCGCCGAGGACGTGCACTGCGTCGGCCTGTCGATCCTCTCCGGGTCGCACGCCGAGCTCGTCCCGGACGTGCTCGCGCGGCTGCGCGCCGAGGGGGCCGGCGACCTTCCCGTCATCGTCGGCGGGATCATCCCGTCCGCGGACGCCGCCGCCCTGCGGGCGGCCGGTGTCGCCGCGGTGTTCACTCCCAAAGATTTCGGCATCACGGAGATCATCGGACGTATTGTCGACGAGATCCGGAAAGCGAACCACCTCGACCCGCTGGAGGTCCCCGCATGACCACGCCCGCACCCCAGAGGCCGCTGCGCCCGCGCCGTTCGTGCCTGGCGGTTCCCGGCAGCAACCCGCGCTTCCTGGAGAAGGCCCAGGGCCTCCCCGCCGACATGGTCTTCCTGGACCTGGAGGACGCCTGCGCCCCGCTGGCCAAGGAGGGCGCCCGCCACCTGGTCGTGGACGCGCTCAACAACGGCGACTGGTCGGGCAAGACCACCGCCGTGCGCGTCAACGACTGGACGACGCACTGGACGTACCGCGACGTCGTGACGGTCGTGGAGGGCGCGGGCCCGAATCTCGACTGCATCATGCTGCCGAAGGTCCAGGACGCCCAGCAGGTCGTCGCCCTGGACCTGCTGCTGACCCAGATCGAGAAGACGATGGGCTTCGAGGTGGGCCGCATCGGCATCGAGGCGCAGATCGAGAACGCCAAGGGCCTGGTGAACGTGGACGAGATCGCGGCCGCGTCGCCGCGCGTCGAGACGCTCATCTTCGGCCCGGCCGACTTCATGGCCTCGATCAACATGAAGTCGCTGGTCGTCGGCGAGCAGCCGCCCGGCTACCCGGCGGACGCCTACCACTACATCCTGATGCGCATCCTGATGGCGGCCCGCGCCCACGACCTGCAGGCCATCGACGGCCCGTACCTGCAGATCAAGAACGTGGACGGCTACCGCGAGATCGCGCGGCGCTCGGCGGCGCTCGGCTTCGACGGCAAGTGGGTGCTGCACCCGGGCCAGGTGGACGCGGCCAACGAGGTGTTCTCGCCCTCGCAGGAGGAGTACGACCACGCCGAGCTGATCCTCGACGCGTACGACTGGTGCACGTCGGAGGAGGGCGGCAAGAAGGGCTCGGCGATGCTCGGCGACGAGATGATCGACGAGGCCAGCCGGAAGATGGCCCTGGTGATCGCGGGCAAGGGCCGGGCGGCGGGGATGACCCGTACGTCGAAGTTCGAGATCCCGGAGGCCTGAGCACCATGCAGTTCGGCCGGACTTACGAAGAGTTCACCGTAGGCGACGTTTACAAGCACTGGCCCGGCAAGACCGTCACCGAGTACGACGACCACTTGTTCTGCCTGCTGACCATGAACCACCACCCGTTGCACATGGACGCCCACTACGCCGGGGAGACCACGGACTTCGGCAAGAACGTGGTGGTGGGCAACTACGTCTACTCGCTCCTGCTGGGCATGTCCGTGCCCGACGTCTCCGGCAAGGCCATCGCCAACCTGGAGGTGGAGTCGCTCAAGCACGTCGCGCCGACCTTCCACGGCGACACGATCTACGGCGAGACGCGCGTGCTGGACAAGACGCCGTCGAAGTCGAAGAGCGACCGCGGGATCGTCCACGTCGAGACCATCGGCTACAAGCAGGACGGCACCGTGGTCTGCACCTTCCGGCGCAAGGTGATGGTGCCCACCGCCACGTACATCAAGGAGCGCGGCGGGGAGCAGCCCGGCCGCCCCGAGCCGATCATCCGGGAGAAGTGAGATGGGCCGCCTCGCGCAGACCGACGGGCTGACGGACGTCCAGCGGGAGATCCTCTCGACGGTCCGCGACTTCGTCGACAAGGAGATCATCCCGGTCGCCACGGACCTGGAGCACCGGGACGAGTATCCGGCGCAGATCGTGGAGGGGCTCAAGGACCTCGGGGTCTTCGGCCTGATGATCCCGGAGGAGTACGGGGGGCTCGGTGAGTCCCTTCTCACATACGCGCTGTGCGTGGAGGAGATAGCCCGGGGCTGGATGAGCGTGTCGGGGATCATCAACACGCACTTCATCGTGGCGTACATGCTCAAGCAGCACGGCACTCAGGAACAGAAGGACCATTTCCTGCCAAAAATGGCGGCGGGGGAGATCCGGGGCGCCTTCTCGATGTCGGAGCCGGGCCTGGGCTCGGATGTGTCGGCAATCACATCGAAGGGCGTGCGCGACGGCGACGACTTCCTGCTGACCGGCCAGAAGATGTGGCTGACGAACGGCGGGACGTCGACGCTGGTGGCGGTCCTGTGCCGGACGGACGAGGGCCATCCCGAGGGGACCGCGCCGCACAAGTCGATGACGACCTTCCTGATCGAGAAGGAACCGGGGTTCGGCGAGGTCAAGCCGGGGCTGACCATCCCCGGAAAGATCGACAAAATGGGCTACAAGGGCGTCGACACGACCGAGCTGATCATGGACGGCCTGCGGGTGCCGGCCGATCGCGTGCTCGGCGGCGCCACGGGCCGGGGCTTCTACCAGATGATGGACGGCGTCGAGGTCGGCCGCGTGAACGTCGCGGCGCGTGGCTGCGGCGTCGCACAGCGTGCGTTCGAGCTGGGTGTCGCCTACGCGCAGCAGCGGCAGACCTTCGGAAAACCGATCGCACAGCACCAGGCCATCCAATTCAAACTTGCTGAAATGGGGACAAAGGTCGAAGCGGCCCATGCGATGATGGTGAACGCGGCCCGGAAGAAGGACTCGGGCCGGCGCAACGATCTCGAGGCCGGAATGGCCAAGTACCTGGCCTCCGAGTACTGCAAGGAGGTGGTGGAGGACGCGTTCCGCATCCACGGTGGATACGGGTTCTCCAAGGAGTACGAGATCGAGCGCCTCTACCGAGAGGCCCCCATGCTGCTCATCGGTGAGGGAACGGCAGAGATCCAGAAAATGATCATTGGTCGCCGGCTACTCGAGGAGTACCGGATCCAGGGGTAAATATTCCGGTTAGGGGTGGTTCGACCGAGAAGAAGATCACACCCAGTCATCGGAGTTCGGCCACGGACTGGCCCTGGCGCTTAGCCAGTTGCCGCCCGCAACCGATAGCATCCCCGGAAAGCCGCCGTCCCCCAATCGTTTCGCGGCACCCTCCGCTACGAAGGTCACCCATGCCCCACAGCTCTTCCTCTGCACCTCGCGACAGCCACCTCGGCTACCGCCTTGCGCGCGGAGCATCGCCGTGGCTCGTCCCGACCGTCGCCACGGCGGCGGTCAGCCTCACCCGCGCCCGGCGCTCCGGGCGCTGGGCGGCGCTCGCCGTGCCCGCCACCGCGCTTACGGCGGGCATGCTGTGGTTCTTCCGCGACCCCGATCGCGAGATCGCCAAGGGCCGGGTCATCTCCCCCGCCGACGGCGTGGTGCAGAGCATCATGCCGTGGAAGGACGGGCGCACCCGCGTCGCGATCTTCATGAGCCCGCTGAACGTCCACGTCAACCGGGCGCCGCTGGCCGGCACCGTGACGTCCGTCGAGCACATCCCCGGCGGGTTCGTTCCGGCGTTCAACAAGGAGAGCGAGAACAACGAGCGCGTCGTCTGGCACTTCGACACCGAGCTCGGCGACATCGAGATGGTGCAGATCGCCGGCGCCGTCGCCCGCCGCATCGTGCCCTACCTCACCGCGGACACCAAGGTGGAGCAGGGTGAGCGGATCGGCCTGATCCGCTTCGGTTCGCGCGTCGACGTCTACCTGCCGGAGGGCGTCGAGGTCGCCGTCGAGGTCGGCCAGAAGACCACGGCGGGGGTGACACGCCTTGACCGTGATTGATCAAGAGGCATCCTGGGTGCCCGAGGCGGACGAGGCCGAGGACGCGGAGGCCATGCCGCTGTCCACCCGGCTCTCAATAGCGGACACGCTCACGCTCGGCAACGCGATCTGCGGGTTCATGGCGGTGTACTTCACCACCACCGGCGTCCTCATCCCCCACCTCACGGGGAACGAGGACGGCGGCATGGCCCGCCACAGCGCGGCCACCGCGGTCATACTGATGCTGCTCGCCTCGGTCTTCGACCTCTTCGACGGGCTCGTGGCGCGGAAGCTGCGCAGCTCGGCGATGGGCGCGGAGCTGGACAACCTCTCCGACCTGATCAGCTTCGGGCTCGCCCCGGCGTACTTCGTGGTCGTGTGGGGCATGGTCGCCGACGACGCCCACCAGCGGGTGTCGGCCGTGGCCGCGGTCGTGGTGCTGCTCGCGGTCGTCCTCAGACTGGCGCGCTTCTCGTGCGTCCAGCTGCGGGACGGCATCTTCCAGGGAATGCCGAGCCCGTTCGGCGCGCTCACGGTCGTCTCGATCGTGCTGCTGGAGCTGCCCTTCGTCCCGACGCTGCTGGCGATCGTGGGCGTGGCGTGGCTGATGGTCAGCCGGGTCGAGTACCCCAAGCCGCGGGGGCGCCTCGCGGTGGCGATGCTCAGCTGGATCGTGCTCAGCATGGGCCTGCTGGCGGCCTGGGCGTTCGACGCGCCCGGCGGCGAGCTGCTCCTGCAGACGGGCTGCGCGCTCCAGGTCGTCCTGGGCGCGGTGATCCCGCTCTTCGCGACGGCGCGCCGGGTGAACACGTTCCGCGACAACCGCCGCGAGGCGAGGGCGACGCAGCTTCCTTAAGCACTGCGTCGCGGGTGACGACGGACGGGGCGGCCCCGGACCTACGGGTCGGGGGCCGCCCCGTTTCGCGTACCGGAACGGGGGCCGGGGGCGCGGCGGTGCCGGACCGGGTCCGAGAGGGCCCGCCCTCTCACCTCCGCCGCGACGGCGGGCAACCCCCACCGGAGGTGCCCGGCGGTGCCGAACCGGCCCGGGGCCGAGCCGGTGACCAACGGTCGAGAGGGCCCCGCCCTCTCACCTCCGCCGCGACGGCGGGCAACCCCCACCGGAGGTGCCCGGCGGTGCCGAACCGGCCCGAGACCGAGCCGGTGACCAACGGTCGGTGCCCGGCGGTGCCGGACCGGCCCGCCGGCCGAGCCGGCCGAGTCGGCCACCAACGGTCGAGAGGGCCCCGCCCTCTCACCTCCGCCGCAACGGCGCGCAACCCCCACCGGAGGCGCCCGGCGGTGCCGAACCGGCCCGAGACCGAGCCCCGGTGACCAACGGTCGGTGCCCCGCGGTGCCGTGCTCACGGCAAGTAGTCCGCCGCAACGCGTTCCGCCAGCCGCTCCAGGAGCGGTCCGGCGAGGGCCACGCAGCGGTCCGGGTCCGGCTCCAGGTCGGTCAGGGCATACGCGCGGCCGATCCCGGCGCCCTGGAGGGCGGAGCTCTCCAGGGCCAGGCGGCCGCACACCGCCACCACCGGCACACCCCGCTCGCGGGCCGCCCGGGCCACCCCCGCCGGCGCCTTGCCCCGCAGGGTCTGCGCGTCCAAGGACCCCTCGCCCGTGATCACGAGGTCCGTGCCGCGCAGCGCGTCCGCGAAGCCGAGGACGTCGAGCATGACCTCGATGCCGGGCCGGAAGACTGCACCAAGCCCGGCGAGGGCCCCGTAGCCGAGCCCGCCCGCCGCGCCCGCCCCGGCCGCGCCCGCGAGCGCGCCTCCGTCGAGGACGGCGGCGTAGTGCGCCAGCGCGGCGTCCAGCAGGGCCACGTCGTCCGCCGAGGCGCCCTTCTGGGGGCCGTAGACGGCCGCGGCCCCGGCGGGCCCGGTCAGCGGGTTGTCGACGTCGCTCGCGAGGACGAGGGAGGCGGCGCGCAGCCGGGGGTCGAGCCCCGACAGGTCGGCCGTGGCGAGCCCGGCGAGGGCGGCGGCCCCGGGCCGCACCGGCGCACCGGACGCGTCCAGGAGCCGCGCGCCGAGCGCGCTGAGCATCCCCGCCCCGCCGTCCGTCGTGGCGCTGCCCCCGATGCCGAGGACCAGCGAGCGCGCGCCGGCGTCGAGCGCGGCCCGTACGAGCTCACCGGTCCCGTACGTCGTGGCCGTGAGCGGCGCGGGCACGCCGCCCGGCAGCCGCCGCAGCCCGGACGCCTCGGCCATCTCCACGACCGCCGTGCCGCCGCGCAGCGCGTACACGGCGGTGACCGGCGCTCCCACCGGCCCCGTCACCCGCGCCTCGCGGCGCTCGAAGCCGGCGGCGACGGCCGCGTCGACCGTGCCGTCGCCGCCGTCCGCGACGGGCAGCGCCGCGACGTCGAGCGGCCGCCCGGCGGCGTCCGCGCCCCGGCGCAGCCCGGCGGCGACGTGCCGGGCGACCTCGGCAGCCGTCAGGGAGCCCTTGAACTTGTCCGCGGCGATGAGCACCCGTACCGCGTCCGCCATTGCGCCACCCCTCGCGTCGTATCGCATCGCATCGCACCGAGTCACGTCCGCTCATGCCGCGGCGCCCGGCCGTGCCGCGCCCGGCCGTTGCCGCCTGGACCCTACCGGGGCGGATCCGCCGTTGCCCATGCCCGCGCGCGGCGTGCCAGTCCGCACGATTGGGTACTCTTCCGGCCATAGTGGGGCGTCATGAGCACCGACGTGACGCACGGTCCGCACGCCCCGCACACCCCCGGCGGCCGGGAGGAACCCCCGGACGCGGCCCTGGTCGCGATCGGCGGCGCGGCGGTGCTCGTGGTGGTCGCGTGGGCGGCGCTGGGCAAGCACTCCTTCGACCGGCTGACGAAGTCGGCGCTGAACTGGGTGCTGTCCAACTTCGCGTGGCTGTTCGTGATCGCCGCCGACGTCTTCCTCGCCCTGTGCGTGGTCATCGCCTTCAGCCGCTTCGGCCGGATCCGGCTCGGCCGGGACGACGACCAGCCGGAGTTCAGCAACCTCGCGTGGATCGCGATGATGTTCAGCGCGGGCATGGGCATCGGCCTGATGTTCTACGGCGTGGGCGAACCGCTCCTGCACTTCGTCTCCCCGCCGCCCGGCAGCGGCGTCACCGCGAACACGCCGGCCGCGGCCCGTACCGCGCTGGAGTACTCGTTCTTCCACTGGACCCTGCACCCGTGGGCGATCTACGGCATGGCCGGCCTCGCCCTCGCCTACGCGGGCTTCCGCAAGGGCCGCGGCAACCGGCTGAGCTCGGCCTTCGTGCCGCTGCTCGGCGAGGAGCGGGCGGCCGGCTGGCCGGGCCGGGTCATCGACCTGCTCGCGGTCTTCGCCACCGTCTTCGGCACGGCGACGAGCCTGGGCCTGGGCGCCCTGCAGGTGTCGAAGGGCCTGAACATCACGACCGGCGTGCAGGACAGCACGGCCCTGGAACTGATCATCATCGGCGGGCTGTCGGCCGCGTTCGTGCTGTCGGCGTTCTCCGGGCTGCACAAGGGCGTGAAGTGGCTCAGCACGCTCAACATCGTGCTCGCCGCCTGCCTCATGGTCTTCGTCTTCCTCCTCGGCCCCACGGTCTTCGTCCTCAACACGATCCCCGCGGCCGCCGGCGGCTACCTGCACGACCTGCTGACCCTCGCGACCCGCACGGGCGCGTTCACCGACTCCAAGTGGCTCGGCGCGTGGACGATCTTCTACTGGGCGTGGTGGCTGTCGTGGGCCCCCTTCGTGGGCACCTTCATCGCCCGCATCTCGCGCGGCCGGACGATCCGGGAGTTCCTCGTCGGCGTCCTGCTCGTGCCGAGCGGCGCGACGATCGTGTGGTTCTGCGTGATGGGCGGGAGCGCCCTGCGGCTGGACATGACGGGCAGGGCCGATATGTCGGGCACGGTCAAGGAGGGCGCGGAGGCGTCCCTGTTCGCCCTCCTGGGCACGCTGCCGCTGGAAACGCTCGCGTCGTGGATCGCGATGGCGCTGGTCATGACGTACTTCATCACCAGCGCGGACTCCGCCTCCCTCGTGATGGGCTCGCTCTGCAGCCGGGGCGCGCTGCACCCGCGCACGTGGCTGGTGGTGACCTGGGGCGTGCTGATGGCCGCGGTCGCGGCGGTCCTGCTGGTGGCCGGCGGCCTGCAGTCGCTGCAGTCCGCGACGATCCTGGTCGCCCTGCCGTTCGTGCTGGTCATGCTGGCCCTGTGCTGGTCGCTCCTGGCGGAGCTGCGCGAGGACCCGGGG